>JBAXND010000064.1 GCA_037133915.1 Bacteroidota bacterium | reverse complement strand
ATGCACCACCTGTCGCATTATTATCGCGCAGCTGCAGAAAGTCAAGCACCACACATCCGCTGGCTTTCGACAGAGTGCCCTGCTGCCCTGCAGTTGTTGAACGTATATCTATCGGGAAACCTCCCACACCGGTGGCATCTATTTGGCTGAGGATAGTTTCTGTGCGGTTAACTTCAATTTCATAAGTTTTTCCCGGCGAGAATTTAAGTGTATCAAAAGTGAAGTTTCCGCGCAGTCTTCCATTACCTAAAAATGTTGCTTTGCTGAAAGTTGCAATTCCGTACGACGGTGAGTAATATATCTGTGAGGTTCCCGTCGTATTATTGAATTCAGTTTTGTTAAAAGCAAGGTTAACAAGAACGCCATAATTGCTTGAAAGGCTGATGCCTCCTCCTGATCCGGTAAACCGCATTATGGATGAAGTGGCATTAAACGTAAGGTTATCATTACACAGATAGAACGCACTCGATGATGACGAGGTCATGGTGATTACTGATGTGCCAAAGTTGATTATGCGTGCTGCTGTGCTCGGGGGCGATGATGAAAAGCTGTAACAATTAAGATTATTGTTGTTTGTATTCAATGAGCCGGTGTAGAATATAACCGAATAACTTCCTGTGTTCATTGCATCCAGTAGTGACCAGCCCCCGCCATATCCCTGAAAATAGACATCATTGTTAAAGGTTTTTCCGGCTGTGGTTATTGTTTTTCCGGTAGAGGTGGCTTCAAAATATACCCTGCCGCTAAAACTTAAATTCATTGCACTGATGAATTTAAGCGAACCGTAGATGCTTAAAATATTTGTACTGCTTCCTGAAAAGGTGGGTGTATATTGAGCTCCCGTCCAGTCAATATCGCGGCATACTGCGTTGATATTAATCGTGCAGGCCTGCCCTGAACCGGAGAATGAATTATTGTCAAAAAATACATTATCATATGCATTTGGAATACACTGCCCGCCTGAGCCACCGCTGCTTAGCGACCAATGTGCCGTTTGATCCCAGTTGCCGTTACCACCAACCCAAAAATGGTTTCTTGGTGTCGGTGAGTTAATTATCCATCCGGTATTATTGCCCAGATCTGTGGAATTGTTGGCGGTAAATAACGCTCCACCGGTTGCAACCATATCGCGTAAGGAAGTATAACTAATTGTTATACTTCCGGTTGTTTTGCTGATGGTCGATTGTGAGCCGCTTGTTGTAGAACGCATGGTAATAGGGCTGTTACAGGTTCCATTAGCAGATAATAATGTTTGAATCGTCTGGGTTCTGTTTGGTTCAAATTCATAAATCATTCCTGAAGTAAACATCAGAGAATCAAAGGTGAAGTTTCCGCGAAACCGCCCACTACTGCTGAATGTCGCAACGTTAAAAGTTGCAATCCCGTAAGAAGGAGAATAATATATCTGTGAAGTGCCCGTAACATTGGTGAATTCAGCATTATTGAAATTGAGGTTAACTAACACACCGTAATTGCTTGATAGGCTGATGCCACCGCCCGATCCTGTGAAACGCAGCGTTGAAGAAGTCGCGTTCATCGTAAGGTTATCATTGCATAAATAGAATGCGCTTGACGACGATGAAGTCATTGTTACCAAAGAGGTTCCAAATAGCAATACTCTGGGTGCCGTGCTGGGCGGCGATGATGAGAAGCTATAACAGGTTACGGTCCTGCTGTTGGTATTAAGAGTCCCTACATAATAAATTATAGAATAGCTGCCGGTGTTGAAAGCATCCAGCAATGTCCAGCCACCGCCCACACCTTCAAAATACACATCATTTTTGAAAATTTGACTGGCCGATGTAATAGTCTTTCCCGTTGTATTTGCTTCAAAATATACGCGTCCGGAAAAGCTGAGGTTCATAGCGCTGATAAAGGTGAGTGAGCCATAAATATTCAGTACATTCGTACTCGGTCCGGCAAAATTTGGGTTGTAAGTGCCTGCACCCGTCCAGGTCATGTCTTTGCAGGCCGCATTGATATTGACGGTGCATGTTTGCCCGTTTCCGGTGAACGATGCGCCATCGAAAAATACATTATCATTAGCACTTGGAATACATTGTCCACCCGTGCCGCCGCTGGTCAATGACCAGTGGTTGCTGTCATCCCAGTTGCCGGTTCCGCTTCCTGAATAGGGCACCCAGTATAGATTGCGAGGTGTCGGCATGTTGATTGTCCAGCCACTGTTGTTTCCAAGGTCAGTAGAATTATTCGCAATAAATGATGCACCGCCGGTACCAATCATGTCCCGCAAAATTCCATAATCAACGAGTACTGTCCCGCTTGTTTTACTGATAGATGACTGCTGCCCGCCTGTGGTGGAACGCAGTGTAATAGGTGCATTGCATGTTCCGGGTGCTGATAACAACGTTTGAATTGTTTGGGTTCTGTTAGGCTCGAACTCATAGATTTTACCGGCACTGAACATAAGAGAATCGAATGTGAAATTGCCGCGCAATCTGCCACTGCCTACGAAGGTAACAACATTAAAAGTCGCGATTCCGTATGATGGTGAATAATAAATCTGAGATGTTCCTGTTGAATTTGTGAATTCTACATTGTTGAAACTAAGATTCACCAATACTCCGTAATTACTTGAAAGACTTATTCCACCTCCCGATCCGGTAAAAAGCAGGGTGGAAGAGGTTGCATTCAGAGTCAGATTATCATTGCATAAATAAAAAGCACTTGATGATGAAGATGTCATGGTAACTACAGAACTTCCCAGAAGAATGCTTCTTGCGGCAGTACTCGGTGGCGAAGATGAAAAACTATAGCAATTGACACTGTTATTATTGGTGTTGAAGATCCCGGAATAGAAAATAATAGAGTAACTGCCCGTATTCATAGCATCCGCCAGTGTCCAGCCTCCGTTGACTCCTTGAAAGTAGATATCGTTATTGAACACTTTTCCGGCAGAAGTAATTGTGTTTCCGGTACTCGTTGCTTCAAAATAGATTCTGCCGAAAAAACTCAGAGACATCGCCGGAATAAATTTCAGGCTGCCATATATTTTCAAAGTGTTGGTACTCGGACCACTGAGAATGGGACTTGCGGGAGCATTACTCCAGTCCATATCAAGGCAGGTTTCAATGGTCTGGTCAACATTAACGGTTCTATTCGTTGATGTAAATCCGGAGTTTGCATCGAAATAAACATTATCAAACGGGCTGGGTACTACCGCATGAAATGTAGTTCCTCCTGAAGTCGTAGCCCAGTGGTTAAGATGGTCGCTCCAGTTCCCGCCTCCGTTCACCCAATAGTAATTAGTAGCTTTCAGTTGATGTCCGGCGAATGACAATATCGCCATGCTTAGGAGTAATACAATTGATTTTTTCATAGGATTTTGTTAATTATAAACTAAAAACTAAGAACTAAAAATAATTTAAATTCGCTAAAGGAGCGCAACTTTATTTTTTCTCTTTTTACTTTTTAATGTGATTATACTTGAAGCTAAAATTTTTATTATTTCATTACAGTCATTAGATATTGAAGTGTAGATTTTAGCATCTATATACTTTGTGTCCTTTAATAAGAGCAGCCAATAGGCTGTTTCATGTGCTTCTTTCAACGCAATACTCAACTTATGAATGAAGTCTGTATCAGATTCTGCAGATTCCGCCTCTCGTATAAGTGAGCCTATGGAGGTTCCACTTCGTAATGCCTGCTCCGAGAGTACAAATTCTCGATTCTTATCACTCAGGTGTTGATGCATTCTTACCACTCTTAATGCAAAAGCATAAGACTTTGCCTTTAAAACATTTTCCTCTGCCACGGCCGTATTATTTAATTTTTAGTTGTTTAAATTCTTAGTTCTTGGTTTTTAATTTTTAGTTCTTAGTTCTTCACTACCTTAAAATACTCGGTCTTGTCACCTGATAGAAATTCAACATGATACATACCGGGGGTGAGGTATTTGAAATCTAGAATTATATTTTCATCAGGCAGTGCGTTGTATTGTTTTGAATAGACAGTTCTGCCTTCGATATCCCGTATCACAATCTTCACATCCTTTCCCGCATAACCGGCACAATGAATATTCAATTGCTCATCAAACGGGTTCGGGAAAATTTCCACTTTGGCTTCAGCACCTGCACAATTTGTTCCAACCGGACCATATTTATAGCTCAATCCGTTAAAGTCAAATTGCCTAATTCTGATATAATTATCTCCTTTATTGGGCTGATTAATGGTGAAACTGTAATTTCTGAGTTCGCTCGAATTGCCTGCAGCACTTACTTTCCCTTCAGTTTTCCAGGTTGTCATATCGGTACTTGATTCAACAAGGAAGTAGTCGCTGTTGGTCTCCGATGCTGTTTGCCAGTTAAGCTGTACTTTGTTGCCCAAACATACAGCATCGAAGTTCAACATGGTAACGGGCAGTGTATTTGGTCCTGTTGTTGAACCCAACGTTACAGGACTATACGAGGTAAGTCCGATACTCTTTACCCAACCGTTGCTTGCTGTTCCGCCTTTTGAACCGGTTTTTTTCACCCAGTGGTCTGTACCGCCGCAGTCTTCATAATGAGCAAACTCTGTCTGAGCTATAGAGTTTACACCGCTGTGGGCGCCGTCTTTCCAGTAAAGCGTGAGTTGTGGATGGTCATTGTTAGTGGTCACATCCCAATATTCAACCCCGCTGGTGTGGTCAAGTCCTGAGCCCGGACACATATCCCAGGAATAATAACCGTTGGGCGATGGGGCAGAAGTGTAGGTTGCTGCAATAGTTGAAGCCGTTGCCGGTGCATCGATTCCCAGCGGCGCCCAGTAGCAGCTGCCAATCGGGAAAATGAATGCTGTATTCCCAACTTTAATTACTTCACCGTTCACGTAGCTGTCAGCATTTCCGCTGTTGCATTTACCACCTGATGGTACGGTAAACCTCACTGTTGTAGGACTGTAATTCAAAACACCATGAATAAAATTGGCGCTGTCGCTGAAGGTCAGGTTATCGGTAAGGAACAGGTCATCACATCCGGAATGTGTGTTGTTGAATTCAATTTTATTGAAAACGGTTCCGCTTGTTTTAATTGTTTGCTGACCACTGCCGTTGAACGCAACTTTTCCGCTAGCCGGATTGAAGGTCCCGTTATTAGTAAAGTCACCGTTTACGCGAAGTACATCAGTGCCAACCATGGTCAGCGTATTGCCGCTGGCGATTGTAAGGCCATGGAGCTGAATAGGTGCATTCACATCTAATATTGTATTGCCTTTGAAATTAATGGTTCCGTTGTTTGCATTAAAGATGCCACCGGCTTGCATTCCCCAGTTACCATATACATCCAGAGAATTTGATCCCTGCAATATTAGGCTTCCGCCGTTTTCAATGTATAGGCTGTCGCAATACGCCCCCGATGATGTAATTACCGGTTGGTTATACGCACAAGAAGTAAGCTTTACCTTAGTTGCAAGATTAGGGATGGCACCGTTCAAATCCCAGTTGGCAGGGTCGTTCCAGTTTGTCGAATACCCCAGCCACAATGAATTGCTTGTTGCCAGATGCCAACCGGGGCTGTTAGCTATTGAGCTGTGAGCCGGCGGCCCGCAATAATACTGGGCGCCTCCGGTTACATTGATGTCCGTTATATTCATCCAGTCGCCTAAAACGCAGAGACTCGGTTTGTAAATAGTGACTTGCAAACCGGGAGAATTTGTTTTAAGTACCAGAATGTTTCCGCTTCCCCCCGGAAGTGTCCATGTCCCGTTGATTGTGTCTTTTCTTCCGGCCTCAAACGTGTATGTTTTTCCTGCACTGAATACCAGATTCACGAACTTGTTGTTGCCATTAATATTTGCATGAGATGAAAAACTTACATTATTAAATGAGAACCGTCCATAGCTTTGATCGTAGCTAATGCTGGCAGTACCGGAAATATTTGTGAATTCAATATTGTTGAAATCGATTTTTCTGTAAACCCCGGTACAACTTGAACCGGATATCGAAGCCCCGCTATTGGTAAGTTTGATCGTTGATGTTCCACTGTTAAATGTAAACAGTTCGTTGTAGAAGTTCATGCTATAGTAAATATTTACAGTCGATGAACCCAGATTCAGTACGCGTGCGGTTGCCGGACATGGCTGAGAATAAAGGTATCCGCAGTTAATAATCATATTGTTTGAATTCAGTGTTCCGGAGTTAAGCGACAAGGAATAGGAGTTTGATATAGTTAAATTATCCTGAAGTGTCCAGCCACCTCCCGCACCGTTAAAATAAATATCTCGCGAGAAAGTTTTACCTGCCGAGGTAATCGTATTACCCGTATTGCTTGATTTGAAGTACACGTAGCCCGAAAAACTAAAATTCATGGCAGGTATCAAGGTCAGCGATCCATAAATCTCAAGATTATTATTCGCCGGCACGCACTGGAACGTTGGGTTATATTCCGCACCTGTCCAATTCATATTATTACAGGCACCGGTCGGAACGTCCATCGTAACGGTATAGCCGGCTGAATTATCTGAATTGGCATCGAAGAAAACATTGTTGCCCGATCCCGGTATACAACCACTTGAAAAAGCAGAGTTGCCACTCACGGTGCTCCAATGCGTTGGATCGCTCCATGACCCGTTTCCTCCAATCCAGAAGAAATCTGCATTTGTACCGGACGATGATGTAATATTCCATCCGGATACATTAGAAAGGGCAATAGAACTATTTGCATTGAAGGTTGCCGTTCCGGCTGTTTTAGAATCCTGGAGTGATACATAATTTACATCAATGGTGCCCCCATTTTTCGTGAGGGTAAACTGAGTGCCGGGTGAATTGGATTTAATGACGATATTATTACCGCAGGTTCCGTTTGCCGTCAGTATGCCCGTAATGGTGTCTTTTCTGGAGGCTTCAAACGTATAGGTTTTCCCGGATGCTAAGTTGAGATTTACAAATTTGTTATTACCGTTAATGTTTGCGTGGGAGGGGAATGTCACATTATTAAATGAAAAGCGCCCGTAGCTTTGATCATAGCTTATGCTGGCCGTACCCGCAATACTCGTGAATTCAACATTGTTGAAATCAATCTTTCTGTAAACCCCGGTGCAACTGGATCCCGAAAGTGAAGCCCCGCTATTCGTAAGTTTAATCGTTGATGTTCCGCTGTTAAATGTAAACAGTTCATTATAGAAGTTCATGCTATAGTAAATACTTACAGTCGATGAACCCAGATTCAGTGTGCGGGCCGTTGCCGGACATGGCTGAGAATACAGATACCCGCAGTTAATCGTCATAGTGTTTGAATTCAGTGTTCCCGCGTTTAGTGACAAGGAATAGGAGTTTGAAATAGTTAAGTTATCCTGAAGGGTCCATCCGCCTCCCGCACCATTCAAATAAACATCTCTTGAGAATGATTTCCCTGCTGAAGTAATGGTATTCCCGGTATTGCTTGATTTGAAATACACATAGCCCGAAAAACTAAAATTCATGGCTGGTATCAAGGTCAGCGATCCGTAAATCTCAAGATTATTATTAGCAGGTACACACTGGAACGTTGGGTTAAATTCCGCCCCTGTCCAATCCATATTTTTACAGGCCGCAGTGCTTACGTCCATAGTAACGGTATAACCGGCAGATAAATCTGAACTTGCATCAAAGAACACATTGTTAGTCGATCCTGGAATACATCCTGCCGGGTTTGCTGTCCTTGGTGGAACTGCGTCAAGCGACCAGTGTGAAGCATCACTCCAGTTTCCGCTCCCTCCAAACCAATAATAATCCGCGTTGGTTCCCGGTGGCAGAGTTATATTCCACCCGCTGACATTAGAAATAACAGTGGAGCTATTAGCATTAAAGGTTGCCGTTCCGGCTGTTTTAGAATCCTGGAGTGATACATAATTTACATCAATTGTTCCGCCATCTTTGGTAAGGGTAAACTGAGTGCCTGTTGAATTGGATTTGATGACGATGTTATTGCCGCACCCTCCGTTTGCCGTCAATATACCCGTGATGGTGTCTTTTCTGGAGGCTTCAAACGTATAGGTTTTCCCCGATGCTAAATTTAAGTTTGTAAATTTATTATTACCATTAATGTTCGCATGGGAAGTGAAGGTCATATTATTAAATAGAAATCGCCCGTAGCTTTGATCATAACTTATACTGGCCGTACCCGCACTATTCGTGAATTCAACATTATTGAAATCAAACTTTCTGTAAACCCCGGTACAACTGGAGCCGGATAACGAAGCCCCGCTATTGGTAAGTTTAATCGTTGAAGTTCCGCTGTTAAATGTAAACAGTTCGTTGTAGAAGTTCATGCTATAGTAAATATTTACAGTCGATGAACCCAGTGTGAGCGTGCGTGCGGTCGCCGGACATGGCTGAGAATACAGGTATCCGCAGTTAATGGTCATATTGTTTGAATTCAGTGTTCCCGCGTTTAGTGACAAGGAATAGGAGTTTGAAATAGTTAAGTTATCCTGAAGTGTCCAGCCACCTCCCGCACCGTTAAAATATACATCTCTCGAGAACGATTTCCCTGCAGAAGTAATTGTATTCCCGGTACTTGTTGATTTAAAGTACACGTATCCCGAAAAACTAAAATTCATGGCCGGTATCAGCGTAAGCGATCCATAAATTTCCAGATTATTATTTGCCGGCACACACTGTAAGGTTGGATTGAACTTAGCGCCGGTCCAATCCATGCTCTTGCATGCCGCATTGTTATCCATGGTCACAGTCTGACCGGCACCGGTAAATGAATTAATATCAAACCTTACATCATTCCCGGCCACAGGTACCATATTGTAAGGTGTGCCGCCGCTGCTGAGTGCCCAGTGCAGGTGCGTCGGATCTGTCCAGCTTCCGGTACCGTTTACCCAGTAATAGGTGTACTGTCCGGTTGGGTGCATCCTTAAAATATTTGAAACAGAGGTGGTACCCGCATTATAAGTCACACAACTTCCTAAATTGGACACGATATCGCACGTTACCTTATCTCCGTCATTGAAGTAAATCCAAACAAAGGTTGGCTGATTGCTACCTTGGTTTGCTCCGTTTATTTTCCACTGGTACGATGGGTTGGTGCCGCCATTGGTGGGAGTGGCGGTAAATGTCACAATTGTACCCGCAACTATATTTGTATCAGGGCTTACTGCAATATTTACACTTACCGGGATGCTTGGCGAAACACTCATTGTTATGGTATTGGAGGTGACAGGATTTAAGGCAAGACATCCGCCAAGACTCGAGTTAATTTCACAATTGATATAATCCCCATCATTCCAGGTTCCGGCAAATGTGTATGTTGAATTGCTCGTTCCAACATTTACCCCGTTCTTTTTCCACTGATAGGCAACACCCGTTCCGCCATTTGTTACCGCTGCGGTAAAGGTTACGCTGCTTGTCGGGCAAATAACGGTGTTGAGCGTAGAAGTTATAACAGCACCAACAGTTAATGAAAGGGAAACATTCATGGTAATGCTGTTCGAAGTGTATGGATTGGTAGTCGCGCACGGATTACTCGATGTTAGTGTCGCAGTTACAATATCACCATTCGCCCACGGGCCGGCATACACGAATGTAGATGTACTGCCTGCCTGAGCAACTCCGTTGATCTTCCACAAGTAGGTCGGGCTGGTTCCGCCGTTTACCGGCGTTGCTAAAAATGTTACACTTGTGTTGCTGCAAATCGCGCCCGGTTCACTCGAAGTGATGGTAACGCTTGCCGGTAAAACTCCTCCCGGTGGCGAATATTGGTTCCAGTTGGTAGTATTACTATAAACTGAGTTTGAGCCACCAAATAAATTGGTCCCTGAGGCAATATTATAACTTAGATTTATGTAATCAAGTATCATACAGCCATTTGCCTTGTCAAAGGTTGCCTGCTGTGAGCCGTTTATTGATGTAATTGTAATCCTGTTTGCGATGCTGACGCCGTTAGCACTCAGAATACCCGGGAAAAACTGTGCTTTGAGCTGCTCAAATTTGTAAGTCTTGGCAGGAGTCATCGTCATTGTGCCGTTATAAGTATTGTTTCCATAGATATAACCGCCTCCCGCAAAGGTCACATTGTTGAAAATGCCTTTATACGTGGCATTCACATTCTCAATGTATCCGTTGCTGCCGGCATTGGTATATTCAACATTGTAGAAAGTGACGTCTGCCGCGGCATTCTTGAAATACAATCCGCAGGTTCCGCTGTAGCTGAAACTTATTTTTGAAGTTCCTGCGTTAAAAGCAAGGTTGGTGCAGTCCAGATAAAATCCCTGATTGCTGCTGTAATTTACATAAACAGTTGAGCCTCCAAGTGTGAGCGAGCGGGTATTGGTGGTGTTCGAATAGAAACGGTTGCAGGTTACTGTTTTGCCATTGGTGTTCAGGCTGCCGTAATTCAGATAAACGTCGTAACTGCCTGTATATAATTTGTCTGCAAGCGTCCAGCCACCACCGTTACCGGTGAAGAAAACGGTATAAACAAAGTTGTTGTTCTTGCAGTCAATGGTATTGCCTGTTGCTGTCGATTCAAAATACACCGGTGCACTGTAGCTCCAGCTCATCGAGGCATTCATCGTCAGCGAACCATAAATGTGCAGGTTGTTTGATGTGCTTCCTGCCTGGAAAATGGGAGTGAAGGCAGCACCGGTCCAGTCCATATTCTTGCATCGTGCATCCGGAATATCAACAGTAACAGTACGCAAGGTCGCAGTGAAGTGTGATCCGGCATCAAAATATACATTGTCCGTTGGGCCGGGCACACAGGCACCACCGGCACCACCGCTAACGTACGACCAGTTGTTCACATTGTACCAGTTGCCCTGTCCTCCAACCCAGTATAGATTCTGATTTACATTGGTAGGTGCCGGGAAGGTCCAGCCGCCGGTATTTCCGCTATTTGCAGAATTATTCGCAGTAAAGTTTGTAGCAGGAACTATAATATCCTTTATATCAAAACTTTGCACTGTCATTCCACCTGCCTTTACAAAGGTGGCTGTACTAGGTGTTGATGTAGAGCGTATCACGGTGTAATAATTACATAAACCATTAGATACCAGTGTTCCCGATGCGCCGAAAGTTTGGGTTTTATTGTATTCAAATTGCGCTGTTTTTCCTGCCGGCAAGGATAAATTCCCGTTCCAGGTGTTATTTCCTTTTATAAACGAAATATTGGGAATGGTTACATTGTTGAAGGTACACTGATTCGTCGGGTCAACATTTTCTATGTAAGCGTTGCTTGCGGCATTCGTGAAAATAATATCATTAAATACCGGCGAGCCGTTTGTACTGTACAACCCACAGTTACCACCATTGGTAAATCGTATTGTTGAACTGGCTCCGCTGAAAGTCAGGTTGGTACAGTTCATCTTCAATCCCTGCGTGCCCATGTTATTAATTGTGAGAGTACTTGTTCCAAGTATCAGGCTTCTGACATTAGCAGTTGAAAGGCAATCAAAAATATTGCAGTCAACATTCTTGTTATTAGTGGTTAAGCTGCCATATTGAAGATAGATACTGTACCATGTCATCGACAGATCGTCCTGCAGTGTCCATCCACCACCGGCCGCCGCGCCGAAATACAGATTTCCTTTGAACGGAGTTCCTGCCGTGGTGATGGTTTTACCTGTCGTAGTTGCTTCAAAGTAAATGCTGCCGCCGAAGTTATTGGTCATGGCTGAGCAAAGTTTCAGAGAACCTTTAATATGAAGTTTATTGGTTCCTGCAGTTGTCGCAAGCACCGGGCTGTTTGATGCATTCGTCCAGTCCATATCGGTACAATAAGCATCGGCAACATTAATAGTCATGCTTTGGCTTGTGCCGTTAAAACTAGCTGCATCAAAAACAACGCTTGCCCAGTTTGTAGAGTTCGGATAAGTGTTGCCCGGATTCGGTCCTCCGCCGGAGCAAAGCGACCAGTTCAACGGGTTATTCCAGTTGCCGTTGTTGCCGATCCAGTAAAAAGTATTGGCTGCCGGTGAGAAGTTCCATCCGCTGACCGTGCCCGATGTCAGTGAGTTAGTTGCAGTAAATGTTGCCCCACCACCGGCGGTGTTGTCCTGCAAACTCACGTAATCAACTGTGATACTGCCATATACCTTGCTCAACAGTGCTGCTGAGCCGCCGGTTGACGGAATTATCGAAATCAGGTTGGTACATGTACCGTTTGCTGCAATAGTTCCGCTTGCCCCGAAGGTCTGGGTTTTAGCCGATGGCAGGGTATAGCTCTTGCCTGCTGTCAGACTTAGTGTACCATCAAACTGATTGTTACCGTTAATTACACCGCTTCCTGCAAAACTCACATTGGTGAAGGTTCCTTTGTTGGTAACATGCTGATTATTAATGGTTCCTGTGGAAGTATTGCTCGTCCATTCAATATTTCCGAAAGTGAGTGTTGAGGTAAATGCAAGTGATGAACTGCCTGAATTGCTGAATCTTATGGTTGATGTTCCTGAATTCAGCGTTAGCCCGGTAGCATTAATATTGAAAGCTGTTGCCCCTGCACCCGTCACGGTCATAACAGAACTGCCCAATGTGAGTGTTCTGGTATTGGTTACATTTTCATTGAAAGCTGTGCAGCTTACGTTCTTACCGTTCGTAATCAGCGTACCATATGCATGGTTTAACTGGGTGCTGCAGCTCAAGTCGTCCTGCAATGTCCATTCGCCACCGGCTGCTGAGCCAAAAGTAATGGCGCCGGAATAGGTTTGTCCTGCTGAAGTGATTGTTTTTCCTGTAGTTACAGCTTCAAACACTATGCTTCCGCCGAATCCGTTGACCATTCCGACAGAAAATGTCAGAGAGCCTTTGATATGCAGGTTGTTAGAAGTGGACGTTTCGTCCAGCGCAGGATTGTTTGAAACATTTGTCCAGTCCATACCCGTGCAATAGGCATCGGCAACATCAATCATAACGTTCTGACTTCCTGTTGTAAAACTCGCTGCATCAAATATTACATTTGCCGGATTTCCGGATGTGGGAATACAACCGCCCGGATTCGGAACCCCGCCGCTACTCAGCGACCAGTGCAGCGGATCGCTCCAGTTGCCACCGTCACCTATCCAGTAAAGTGTTGCCGGTAAGCCTGTTGTTATCCAGTTGGCTGTATTGTTGGTATTAGACGAGTTTGCCGTAAACGTTACACCTCCCGGTGCTGCAGTGTTATTCTGCAGATTGACAAAATTTACGCTTATACCGCTGCCGGTGGGTTTACTGAATACTGCCGGAGTTCCTGTTGATGACAAAATGTTAATCAGGTTCGTACAGTTTCCTGTTGCCAGCAAATCGCCCGTTGCGCCAAAGGTCTGTGTCTTTGATTGTTCAAAGGTATAGGCCTTGCCCACACTCATGCTGAGGTTACCGTTAAAGGTGTTGTTGCCGTTTATCGCGCCATTCCCGGCAAAGGTCACATTCGTGAAGGCACATTGGATTGTTGCATGCTGGTTGTTGATAGTTCCAGTTGATGAAGTATTTGCCCATTGTAAATTGTTGAATGTCAGTGTGGATAATTGGCTGGCAATGGCCAGACTCGAACTCCCTGAATTTGAAAATATTATGTTTGAAGTACCGGCATCGAGTGTTAAACCGCTTGCATTGATATTGAAAGCCGTTGTTCCTGAGCCGTTTATTGTGATGGTCGAACTTCCGAGTGTCAGATTCCTGGTGTTGGTGTAATTCTCATCAAACATGCTGCAATTCAGACTCTTGCCGTTTGTATTGAATGAGCCGTAACGGTGATGAATAAGATTACTGCTCATCGTCAGGTCGTTCTGCAAGGTCCATCCACCGCCCGCAGCGTTGCCCAGGTAAAGGTCGCCAATAAACGCAACCCCGGCAGGATCTATCGTTTTACCGGTAGCTGTCGCATCAAAATAAATGGCTCCGTTAAAGCTGTTTGTCATCACGCCAAGCGCCAGTGAACCGCTGATATGCAAATTGTTAGTAGAAAGGGTAGTCCTGAAATCCGGTGTATAGGTTACCGCGCTCCAGTCCATATTATTACAATACGCATCAGCAACATTAATCCTTACATATTGCCCGCTTCCGCTGAAGCTTGCCGCATCAAAAATGGCACTTGCATTATTCGAGAATGTGGGGTATAAGTTACTGGGATTAGATACAATACCTGAGCAAATGCTCCAGTGCGCAGGGTCGTTCCAGTCGCCTGATCCGCCAACCCAGTAAAGCGTATTTACTTGTGGTGTGAATGTCCAGCCGGTTACTGTTCCGGAAGTAATTGAATTACTGGCAGTAAAGGTAACGCCACCTGTTCCGTTTGCTGTATTGTCTTGCAGCAACAGGAACTGTCCGCTGATGCTTCCGCCCGATGATTTGGCCATTATAGCTGCACTTCCCGGTGTGCTTGGAAGTATGCTGATAATGTTCGTGCAACTGCCGTTTGCAACTAGATTGCCACTACTTCCAAAAGTTTGTGTCCTAGTTGATTGAAGGGTGTAACTTTTACCTGCACTTAAAGTGAGATTCCCGCTTATAGTATTGTTCCCGTTTATGGCGCCTGAACCTGTAAAACTGACATTGTTGAATGTTCCTGAGTTGGTAGCATGCTGATTATTGATACTGCCTGTAGATGAGGAGCTTGTCCACAATACGTTGTTAAAGGCGATTGTTATGTGATTTGTAAAGGAAAGTGAAGAACTGCCGGTATTTGTAAACTGAATTGTCGATGTCCCGGAATTCAGAGTCAGTCCATTGGCATTAATATTAAATGCAGAGGCACCGCTTCCACTTAAAGTTATAATTGAACTGCTCAAGTTTAAAGTTCTGGGATTCGCATAGTTTTCATTGAATGAAGAGGCGCTGATATTGCCTCCGTTCGTGTTCAGAATACCATACTGATGGTTAATCTGAGCAGTAGAAATAAGGCTATCCTGCAAGGTCCATTCTCCTCCGGCGGCCGTACCGAAAGTAATCGTATTTGAAAATACTTTTCCGGCAGTGGCAATGGTCTTGCCAACGGCAGTAGCTTCAAAAAGTACCGGTCCGGTAAAGTTGTGTGTCATCGGAGCGTTGAAACTCATTGAGCCTTTGATATGCAGGTTATTAGATGAAGATGACGTACCGAGTTTTGGCGGATTTGTGGTCGCGGTCCATGTCATATCTGCGCAGTAAGCGTCTGCAACATTGATGTTTACTGTTTGAGCGGGCAGCATGAAACTGTTATCGTCAAATACTACATTTACTAGATTGGTTGAAGTAGGCACGCAACCACCTGCGGTCGGGCTTCCGCCCGAGGTGAACGACCAATGTGCCGGATCATTCCAGTCACCACCGTCAACTATCCAGTAAAGTGTTGATGGAACAGCATTTATACTCCATCCGATTTGTGTTCCGGTGCCCGGACTTGAGAAATTGGCAATGAATGGTGTACCGCCTGTTGCTGTATTATCGCTGATGGTTACCCAGTCAACACTCATCGCGCTTGCTTTATTGAAAATGGCCGGTGAGAGCGGTGTTGATGCAACAATGAGCGCCGGAGTTCCGCATGCGCCTGTAGAAACTATGGTTCCTGATGCACCAAATGTTTGTGTTTTAGCACTCTGGAAAGTAGCCGTTTTGTTTCCGGCAATAGTCAGATTTCCATTGAAGATGTTGTTACCCTTGATGTTAGAACTTCCCGCGAAGGTGACATTATTGAAAGTGCCCTGATTGGTGGCATGCATATTCTCAATATAACCGGTGGCATTGCTTCCGGTGAATTCAATGTTGTTGAATACCGGCGTGCCGTTTGTAAAATACATGCCGCAACTTCCTGAATTAGCTGTAAATCTGATATTAGAAGTCCCTGAGTTCAACGTAAGTCCGGTACAGTTAACAATCATTCCCTGCAGGCCTGTATAATTAATCACTACGAGTGAACTGCCAAGGTCAAGTGTGCGGGTGTTGGCATTGCTTTCATTAAACACATTGCAGCTCACCTTTTTACCATTCGTATAAAGTGTGCCGTACTGATGATATAACGTTTTGGTTTTCAGACTCAGTGAATCCTGTAAGGTCCATTCGCCACCGGCGGTCGTTCCAAAATACACATCTCCTGCAAAGGCAATACTTGCCGCGTCAATCGTTTTACCTGCTGTGGTCGCTTCAAAGTAAACCGCTCCGGTAAAGTTATTGGTCATTGTATTGTTCAGCGTAAGGGAACCGCCAACATGTAATTTATTTGAAGATGAGGTAGTTGCAAAAACCGGACTGGCTGGTGCACCGCTCCAGTTCATGCTCTTACAGTAAGCATCTGATACATTTACGGTTACCGTATTATTTCCGCCTGTAAATCCTGAGTTCGCATCAAAATACACATCAAATGCCGCTGTCGGCAGGCAGTTGCCGGGGTTGCTGTAACTTCCGCTTATCACCGACCAGTGTGCCGGATTGTTCCAGTTACCTGTACCACCATACCAGTAAAGTGCAGTTGGTAAGGGCGTTACATTCCATCCACTGATTGTGCCTGACTGATTTGCAGTGGCATTAAAGGTGGCACCACCGCTGGCGTCATTGTTTGCCAGATTTGCATAGGATATGCTGACTGTTCCTGAGACCTTGCTGAATTTTGCCTGCGTTCCACCTGATGCATTGATGGTGAGGTAGTTTGAACAGGTGCCATCGGCCGATAATGTCCCGCCCGTGCCAATGGTTTGTGTTTTAGTACTTTGTAATGTGTACGTTTTTCCCGGTACAAATGACAGTGTGTCATTATAGGTATTATCACCATTCAATGTGCCGTTTCCTGTAAAGTTTACATTATTGAAAATGAACTGGCTGGCAGTAGCGTTATTGATTGTGCCGGTTTCGGCTGCTCCGGTAAATTCCACATTGTAGAAGTTAACATTCGAAGGTGCTGAAGCTGATGATATTCCGGCTGTTCCGCCCGAATTATCATTAAATCGTATCGTTGACGTGCCCGGATTGAATGTCATATTCGTAAAATTGACATTGAAGGTTTTTGCACCAGTGACTGTGAAAACTGAAGAACCAAGATCCAGAATACGTGCATTGGAAAGTGAGGAATTGAAGCTATATGCTGTAACAGCCTGATTATTTGTTATTAATGAGCCATTGTAAAGATAAAGTGTTGAATCACCTGCCAGGGCGTCCTGAAGTGTCCATTCACCGCCTATACCATTGAAATACAAATAGTTCCTGAATTGTTTACCTGCGGAAGTAATGGTATTTCCTGTAGCGGTTGATTTAAAATACACCTTGCCGTTGAAACTCCAGTTCATGGCTGAGACAAGATTCATAGAACCATAAACTTCAAGAATATTTGATGTTGGACCCGTAACAGACGGATTGTTGGTTGCACCAGTCCAGTCCATGCTTGCGCAGGTAGCCGTTGAAGCGTCTATATTCACTGTTTTCTTGCTGGCAGAGAATGAGTTGGCATCGAAGCGTACCGGGTTGGTGGAGGTGGGTACGGAGCCAACCGCGGTTCCGTTGCTGCTCAGCGACCAGTTATTGCCATCGCTCCAGTTGGTTGTACTTCCCTGAGCACCAATCCAGTAGTAGGTAAAGGTCCCGCTCACTGTCATCGTCAATGTATTTGATGTGGCGGGATTGTTTGTAACGCAACTTCCTGTAAGATTGGACGTTAATTTGCATGTTATATAATCCCCGTTCAACGGGATATACGAATAGGTCGGGGCATTTGAACCAACAACTACATTGTTCACTTTCCATTGATAAACCGGGCTGCTTCCTTCATTCGTGGGGGTTGCTGTGAAGAGCACGACTGTTCCTGCACCAACCGTGGTACCGGGGTTTGCTGCAATGCTAACTGCAACACCCAGACCACCTGAAACGCTCATAGTAATAACATTGGAGGTCGCAGGATTGCCTGTCACGCAACTGCCAAGGCATGAACTAAATATGCACTTTATCTGGTCGCCGTCTGTCCAGTTATCATAAGAGAATGTTGAGGCACTTGTTCCAACGTTGATGTTGTTTATCTGCCACTGGTAGGTCGGTGTACTTCCGCCATTAGCACCTGTTGCCGTGAATAGTACGCTTTGATTCGGGCAAATGGTGGTTGAGTAATTTGATGTAATACTTACACTTACAGGCGGATTACCGACTATGGCCGAAACATTAATTGTGTTTGATGAAGCAGGGCTGCTGGTAACGCACTGATCGCTTGAAGTCATGATGCAGCTGATATTGTCGTTATTGGTTGCGGCACATACAAACATTGTGCTGTTAGTACCTGTACTTGAGCCGTTTCGTTTCCACTGATAGGTAGGCGAGGAGCCACCGTTTGCCGGGCTTGCCGTATAAGTAATAAAAGTGCCCGGGCAAAGGGTGCCGTTAGGATTGGCGGCTATACTTACGCCCGCAACACCTGTACCACCGGGTTGTGTTCCCCATGTCCAGTTTGTATTGCTGCCGCTGTTTGTGCTGTTTGCGGCATACCAGCTTGCGCCGCCTGTTGCTGTGCAATACTGAAGATCTACGTAATTACATATCACACATGCTGAAGACTTTGAAAGGGTGTAGACGCTGGCTGCAGAAGAACGGAAATATATTAGGTTTCCACTGTTACCCACAGCACTCAGAGTTCCATTTATCGTCTGTGTCTTACCTGCTTCAAACGTATATGTTCTGCCGGGGCTTAGTGTGATGTTATTGACAACATTAGCTCCATTTATATTTCCTGATCCCGCAAAGGAGACATTATGATACGTGAATGTTCGGCCGGATACATTATTGAAATTTCCGGTAT
>JBAXND010000063.1 GCA_037133915.1 Bacteroidota bacterium | reverse complement strand
AAAGGGGGTCAGCTTAACGCGGAACTAGGGGACCAGTTTGCGCGTATTCTCCAGTTGCAGGCACAAGTATCGGGCTTGGTAACTATCGGCAATGACAACAACAATGGCGTGTCTATATTGCCTTCAATGCATCAGTTGCAGCAGAAGTCACTTGAACTTGTTACAAAAGAAAAAACGCTGGAGGCAAAAGCGTCAAGACTGGAAAGCATGGAGAGAAGCCTTAGCCTTCAAGATCATGAGCTGCGATCTAAGGAGGTAGAAATATGCGAGACATACGATGAATTATGTCAGAAAAAGCTTGAATTTACTGAGGCCAAAGAAAAATCATGGGAAAAGATCAGTGAGATCAGTTTAAATAAATTCCGAATTGAGCAGCTGGAGAAGGAAGTCAAAAGGAAGGATGAAGAAAATACTCACTTAAAGGTTGAGATGTCCGATAATCATAAAAAATTGCTTTATGAACTTGAGAAAGTATGCAAAAAGCTGGATGATAAGCCGGATAAGAATTTGTGGCGTGATTGGATTGCACCGATTGTTCCTGATATCCTCATTATCGTTGGCTATTTCATAACGAATAAAAATATTGCCTCTATGAAAGATATAGAGCCATTAATAAATAAGGTACACGAAAAATTCAAGGATATCAAACCCGAAAATCAGCAAAAAATATTTGATTTTCTGAGTTCATTTCTTAATAATAGCAAGGGCAGCAAGAGGTGAAGATAGGTTATACGATGTAGCCTGATGCCAAACAATAGCTTGCGCCTCAAATAACCGCTTCCATCATGGGGCGGTTATTTGTTTTCCTTTAAGCTCGATGCAGGTTAAATATTTCTGTATTTTAGATGCAGATTTCACAATGAACCCAAGATAGCTAGCCCCATTTTTATGAGTATTGAACGAGTAAAGAGATTGCTTAATGACTCAGAGAACATTCGGCTTGAGTTCAAAGAGGCAACAACAGCATTGCCTGCTAATTTATTTGAAACAATCTGTGCCATGCTTAACCGAGACGGAGGCGATATTCTTCTCGGTGTTGATGATAAGGGCAAACTAAAAGGTGTCGATGCGTCAAGGTGTTCGACAATCATAAGCGACCTTGTTAACTTATCCAACAACCCACAAAAACTTGATCCCCCATTTATATTATTTCCTCAACTGTATGAGGTAAAAGGTAAATGGTTAATTCATGTCCAGATTCCTGCGAGTTCACAGGTGCATAAATCGGCAAATGTCATCTATGATAGAAGCAACGATGGCGATTTTAGGGTTGCGCAAGCATATCAGATAGCTGAAATTTACAACCGGAAGGTAACTCACTATACCGAGGGAATCATTTATCCGGCTTTGAGATTTAAAGATTTTAAATCCGAACTATTTCCGAAAATCAGAAATCTTATCCGAAGCAATAATGCCGCACATCCGTGGTTGGCTTTAAATGACGGGGAGTTACTGGAGAAAGCTGGGTTCTGGAAACGTGATAACCAGGCAGCAAAAGAAGGTTATACACTTGCAGCAGCCTTGACATTCGGTAAAGACGAAGTGATTCAGAGTATTTTGCCACACTACAAAATTGATGCACTGGTCAGGATCAAGAATGTTGAACGGTACGATGACCGTGAGTACATCCAAACAAACCTGATTGATGCGTACGAAAAGTTAATGGGCTTTGTTGGTAAACACCTGCCGGATAAATTTTTTATGGAAGGAGACCAAAGAGTAAGCCTTCGTACAAAAATTTTCCGCGAAGTTGTCGCCAACCTAATTGTTCACAGGGAATATGTGAATGCTCATCCCTGCACATTTATTATCTATGCCGACAAGGTTGAAACAATAAACGCAAACAACCCTCATGGTCATGGGCCGATAAATCCAAATAATTTCACGCCATTTCCGAAGAACCCTTCGCTTGCTAAATTTTTCATTCAGTTAGGTCGTGTTGATGAATTGGGGTCGGGCGTTTTGAATGTGAACCGGCTCATACATGAGTATACCACTGGCGGAAAAGTTCAATTTATTGAAGGGGCGGTCTTCAAGACTATCATTCCTATTGACCCGAGTGCTCGTGACAGTGCTGTTGATGGAGAAACTAAGAAGAAATCTAAACCAATTATTAAAGGATTAACTGGGGGAGCAATTGAGGGAGCAATTGAAGGAGCAATTGAGGGAGCAATTGAGGGAGCAACTAAAAAAGTTAAGAGTAAACTTGCCATACTATTAAAAGCAATTGCTGCTAATGAAGGCAAAAAAGTTCCTGACTATAGAACAGTAACGGGAATATCGGATAGTAGTATTGAAAGATATATAAGGCAACTTCGGAAAGCCGGGTTAATTGAGTTTAAAGGGGATTCTCCTCAAACAGGCGGGTACTCTCTGACAAAAAAAATGAAGGCTCTGTTAAAATAATGAAAGCAACCAGGCATTTCTAAGCCAATCATGCGCCCTCAAATCATTTTTTTATCCTGAGCTTACGTGTCAACAATGCGATCGTCATGTTTAATGCCAGAACAATTGGCTGGTGATAGACAATACTCACTGAGCAGAACCGAAAACGAACCTTTGCTTGCATGTGTATGCAGCATTGAAGTAAGAAACATATCAAGCCCGTCCTGATTTTATCCTTCTGATTGCGTTCCGAAGGCATCTCCTTAGCAAACAATGTCGGATATTGGCGGGCTCATTATGATTTTTCCATTAAGAGCGCATCATTGGATGGAAAAAGTCCAGAAAATACCATTATCGTGTTCTAAAAATCACATGCGGGTATCGTCGCCAGCGTCATACGGCTTCCGTCAACCCTGTTTCGGGCAAATTTCTGCACCCACCTTGCATTTTGTACCGTTTTATACCAGACATATGATGAAAATATTCCCCAAAGGTCATGATTATGGCGTTAAAGTGCCATAAAATTTCCTCCGATGGCCTGCAGATGCCAGTTTCAAGCCCAAAATCAGCATATGAGGATGGCTTTGTACATAAATCCAAGTCAAAAAGTGGCAATGTGTACACTGAATAGTGGCTGTTTCTGTAAAAATTATAGATTAAACTTGCTGTTTATTGCAATTTGGGCACAATGGGATATGTAGGAGGGAATTCTGAACAAGAAATAATACGGCATAATTTGGATTATTTCGAGAATGTCCACAGTTTAATAAATGCAATTAAGCGCTGTATAGCAAGGTGTTTATCTTTATTTGAGAAGCAGGGACGGCAGTATTTTTTCAGGAATATCCAGTTTGTACAAAAGAATGTACAAGTGTATAGTATGGTTATCTTGTTGTTAATCCCTATTAAGATCATATTCTCGCCATGACCTGAAATGGTTGAAAAAGAACCGCAAAAGAAATTATTGCCAGGGCTCTCCCTTTCCATTAACTTAGTCAGGTTGGATTAGTGATATACTTTCCTGTGATGTGTACGGCAACTTTCCCGGCACATTTGTTATCAATGCTAACAAGCTTGAATAAATTCAATTTTATTCACTGTTAAATTGTTGAGATTGTTCTATTTTATTTGTAATTTTCGATGCGTAATTGCAACAATAAATATGTTATGCATAATTAAAGAAAAAATGAAGGTTTTCGACTTTTTTGTTTTACACTGGGCTTTTGTGACATTTATTTCTTTTATTGGAGGCATCATGGGAGGACTGTGCATTAGTAAAGCAAGAAATTGTGAAGACTATGCGAAAAAACAATATTATCGACTTGCTACAATATTGTTATCACAAATGTTTTTAGTTTTCTTTTTGCTATTCATTTTGACTTCGGTTTTTAAAGCCATAACAAAAAACAAAGTTTTGAGTGCACTTGACAAAAACAATATCACTTTAGTCATTAATAATAAAATGCCGGACTTGGCAGAACAAGAACAAATCATTTCCGAATTAAAAAAAGTACAGAATATCGAAACAAATCATTCTGGACCGCAAAAAAGAATAAAAGTTGAAATCATCACAACGGATAATATAATTAACCTGGAACTTGGACAAGATAGTAATGAAAAGGATTTATTTTGGGTTTTCGTAAATGATTATAAAGTAACATCCAGCAATGAAATTGGACTATTAAGGACAAGTGCATTAGACAAATATTAACTATGCATAATACGGGCTTGTTTCCATGCGGGAGCAGCCTCGTGAGACATGAGAGTGAAACTTGAAATATAATACACAGGGATAGATTAGCCTTACCCGCACGTTAATCAAGCCCGGGCACGTTATCGTTCATGATAGGAATCTGGCAACTCAAAAATAAATAAATAGAAAAAATGGATATTAGACGACTATTTTTCTTTCTTATTAGTTTTACCATGACTGTTGCTTATGGGCAAGTTACAGCAGAAAAATTTGAAAAGTTTGCAATTATACAGGACAGCTTGTTTGTTTCCGCATACGAACATAAAGACATTAAAACGTACAACAAATTACTGACAGAGTTTTTATCTCAATACAACCGACTTCCCGATACAACTAAAAAAGAATTTTCAGAATATTTAAATGGTGCTTATTATAATCTCTGTTGCACGTATTCTTTATTGAACAACAAAGAAATGGCAATTATTTATTTTAAAAAATCAATAGATGCAGGTTATATTGACTATGCGCACATTCAAGAGGACAGCGATTTAAATAATATCCGTAATGAGAAAGAATTTAAGGACATCCTTAATCAATTAAAAAACATTAGCGACTTTCTTTATATTCTCAAAAAAGCAGGCAAGTACAATTATGAGGACAAGAGAGAACTTCCAAAATTTACTTATCAGTCTAGCGACAATCAAAACTTGACAGCTTTACGTAAAGCTTTCAACTTGGACAGCATCGCAGGACAAGGAACAGATGTTTTTAAAATAATAAACGTCCTACAATGGATACATTATTTAATTCCACATGACGGAAATCATGAAAATCCAGCTGTCAAAAATGCAATGAGTATGATAGCAGAATGTAAGCGAGACAACAGAGGATTAAATTGTAGAGGACTAGCAACAGTCTTGAATGAATGTTATTTGTCATTGGGAATTAAATCCCGTATTGTTACTTGCTTGCCTAAAGACAGTTTGAAAATTGACAGCGATTGCCATGTAATAAACATGGTCTATTCCGATACACTTAAAAAATGGCTTTGGATAGACCCGACAAATAACGCTTATGTTATGAATGATAAGGGTGAGTTATTAAGTATTGAAGAAGTAAGAGAAAGATTAATAAATGACAAACCACTAATATTAAATCCTGATGCAAATTGGAATAGAAAGACTATCACAAAAGAATATTATTTGTATCATTACATGGCAAAAAATCTTTATATGTTTGAGTGTCCTGTTAACAATGAATATAATATGGAGACAATGCAGGATGGGAAAATCATTTCATATATAAAACTTCTACCGTTGGATTATTTTGCTCAGTCACCAGACAAGACAGAAGAAAAAGCACAAAAGGTAAATACTACTTGGACAGTTTACAAGACAAACAATCCGAAATTATTTTGGACAGCACCAAAATAGAAAAAAAATAGCACGAAACGATAACATGGGCTTTCTGCAAGAGATAACGTGTAAAAAAAGCGTCATGAAAAAACTCATTACAATTTTTTATACATTTCTGAGTATTGGGTTTGTTACTGGTCAGACTAATCCGCCACCTGAACCTTATCCATCACCAGTATATTATGCACTCGTTAAGATGGCTGACTCGTTGTCTATGATAAAGGATTATAAGAAATCAGCTGAGAAATATACCGAGGCGTTTAAAACTTACGGGGGGTATGGGCTTATGGATGATCGTTATAATGCATCGTGTTCATGGGCTTTAGCTGGATATCCTGACAGTGCATTTTATAATTTGAATCGCATTGCCAATATTGGCAAATATTCTGATTATCGTCATATTACAACTGATCCTGATCTAATGTCATTGAGGGCAGACAATCGTTGGCAACCGTTATTAGATTTAATATATCAAAACAGAGAGAAAAAATATGAAGCAGTTGCTACATACAATATACCACTCATATATTTACTAGACAGTATGGCAGCTGATGATCAAAAATGGAGGACTATTATCCATAATCATTCAACCGGTGAGTTAATTAACGATACGTTGTCAGAAAAAGCCATGTACAAGCAGGTTCGCCTAATTGACAGCATGAACTATTTTATCCTTAAACAAATCTTTGCTAAATATGGTTTCCCAAACTACGACTTGGTTGGACAAGAAGGTTCACGTAATTTTTGGCTTCTCGTTCAGCACCAAGACGCAATTCCATCATTTCAAGATAGTGTTTTATTAAAAATGAAAATTGAAGTAGATGCGAAAAAAGCATCAGGAGCAAATTATGCTTACCTAGTTGATCGGGTAAATCTACACAATGGACGATTACAGGTCTTTGGGACACAATTAGAATACAACAGCGATAATACTTCGTTTATAATTCCTAAGGGGGTAATTGACCCGGACAAACTCAATGAAAGACGCAAGAGTGTGGGACTAAACAGCATTGAAGATTATATTAAACAGGCGAATAGTTTATTTTTTAGTGCTTTAAAGAAAAACTAGCCGCCTTTGCTCGGGAGAACTGCGGAAACACCGATGTATTCCGCGAACTTAATGCTGGTGTGTCCCGTATGAGAGGCTGTTTTGGAAATTTCAATAGGCAATTGCCAGTTTATCCATAGAAAAGTAATGCATTCCACAAACTTAATTCTGTTATGCCAGTATTTCAATGGATGTTTTAGAGATTCTTCATAATCTGCCAGCGTTTTTACATTTTCTCCGTGAAAAAATGCGAAAACGCCGATGCGTAACACGATCATAATGCTGGCATGCTTGACTTGACAGCGGATGGTATAGAGATTTTGCTGTAAACTACCAGTGTTTTTTCGTCCACTATTAGGAAAATGCGAAAAATATCCCTGCATTCTACGAACCCATCGATGATTTACCAGCCAAGCATTGAATATTTCGGGGATCAATAAGAAATGTACCAGCATTCTATCAGCAGAAAATGAAAACTTGGTTTTAATCTGCCATTTTTTTACCTGTATCTGCCTGTATTGTACCAGAATTCTACTAGCATTCTACCAGTATTCCCCCCGCATTCTACCCGAATTTAACCATTGCTCTAATAGACATTTATTAATAAAATCCGAATAAGGCCCATTATCAGATCTTTTTTGGGCAAAAAAAGGCGAAATACTATATTAAGTAGATTTTTATAGAAATAGTGGTTCCAATGGAAGCGAAGAATGACCTAGACGCAGCAAATAAGGCTTGTGGTGGAATTATAATGGTTGCAGTGGCCGGTTGGTGGCCTAATGATGAATGGGCTAATTTGCCACAGCTATGCAACTTACTCTTTGACCATATGAAGACGGCATGCTTGAAAGTCAGGAAAACTCCATTTCACCGGATAAATAAGCGGGTGTTTTTTAGAAAAAGGATATATGCGACGCTTGAGGTAAACCTTACCTCCCTCATCGAAAAAAAACCTGTGAAAAGAATTAGAAACGCCCTCTTGGCATTACTTCGTAAAACTATCCGCCAACAACTCCGCTTGTTTCAAAACCGTGTCAATTGCCTTTTGTTGCTTGTCGGGCGGGTATCCCCATTTTGTGAGTGTCCGCTTCACAATTACCATGAGTTTTGCTCTGGCACTTTCTCTGATAGTCCAGTCAATTGTCGCATTTGCTCTTACTTTGTCGGTGATCTCTCTGGCAATTTCTTTCAATTGTTCATCGCCTAAAACCTTTACGGCACTATCATTCACCTCTAACGCATTGTAGAAAGCTACTTCATCCTTCGTCAAACCAAGACGCTCACCTTCCTGGTCGGCTTCCTTTATTTCTTTTGCAATGTTGATGAGTTCCTGAATGATCTCCGCCGTTGTCAATAAATTATTCTGGTAGCGTTTTATCGCGCCTTCCAGCATTTCCAGCAATTTCTTACTTTTTACAAGGTTGGTCTTAGCCCTTGTTTTTATTTCATCATTTAAAATCTTTTTCAGCAATTCCAGCGCGATATTCTGATGTTTCATTCCTTTCACTTCTGAAAGAAACTCATCGGAAAGAATTGAAATCTCTGGTTTGTCGATACCGGCGGCTTCAAAAATATCAATTACTTTATCTGAACTCAATGCCTCATCAACAATTTGCTTAATTGCTGTTTCAACCTGAATATCCGACTTGCCTGAACCCGGAGCTTCAAACTTCACTAAACGTGCCCGCACTGCCTGAAAAAATGCAACTTCCGGCAAATATGGCTGAACTTCATCTCTTGTGATACACAATGAAAGAGCCTGACTTAATAAACTGACTTCACGAATAAAGCGTTCATTGCCTTCCTGCAATCCAAAAATGTGTTCTTCCGCTTGCAGTATGATGGAGAGTTTTTCTTTTGAATCAACCGTAAAAAATCGTTTGTAGTTGAATTTATTGCTGCTTCCGTAATATGCTTCGGGTTCTTCAACCAAAATATCCTTGCGGGTGCTGCTGTCTTCGTCAAACATCTGCTGAACCACTTCCAGCTTTTCTTTAAATACTTCAACAGCCTTGATGATGTTCTCCGCCGGATTACCTTTGCCACCAGCCTCACCGTAAAAGGAAAGCGCTTTTTTAAGGTCACTGCCAATGCCCAGATAATCCACCACCAAGCCGCCGGGTTTGTCTTTAAAAACACGGTTTACCCTTGCAATTGCCTGCATCAGGTTGTGACCACGCATCGGCTTGTCAACGTACATGGTGTTTAGGCAGGGCGCATCAAATCCGGTAAGCCACATATCACGAACTATGACAATTTTCAACGGGTCGGCAGGGTCTTTCATGCGCTCTGATAAATCCCTGCGCTGTTGCTTGGTTGTATAATGTTTCGCGATTTCAGGGCCATCTGCACTGTTGGTTGTCATTACGACTTTGATTGTGCCCTTCGTCATATCATCGCTCTGCCATTCCGGGCGAATAGCAATAATCTCCTTAAAAATATCTGCTGCGATTCTGCGGCTCATGGCGACAATCATCGCCTTGCCATCAAAAACGGATTGCCGTTTTTCAAAATGAGTGACAATGTCTTTTGCCAGATTGACGATCCTGTCTTTATTACCAACAATGGCCTCCAGCTTAGTCCACTTGGCCTTAGCCTTTTGCTTTTCGGTGATTTCTTCGTCCTGCTCCAAATCAGCATCAAACTCCTCGATCAGGCGTTTACCCTCTTCATCAAGGTTCACTTTTGCAAGGCGGCTTTCGTAGAATATCCTTACTGTTGCGCCATCCGTGACCGCATCTTTGATATCATAACGGTCAATGTAGTTGCCGAAAACTTGCGGCGTGTTTACGTCTGTCCCTTCAATCGGAGTGCCTGTAAAACCAATATAAGTAGCATTGGGTAGGGCATCCCGCATGTACTTGGCAAAGCCAAAGGCAATGCGTTTACCGATTATCTCTTTCGTCTCCTTATCTCTTTCATCCACCAGTTTTGCTTCAAAGCCATATTGCGTTCTGTGGGCTTCATCGGCAATCACTACAATATTTTTTCGGTCGGAGAGCTGTTCGTACACAGAGCCGGATGCTGAACTTGCCGAAGCATCAACCATGAACTTCTGAATAGTGGTGAATACGATACCACCGCTGGCCACTTTAAGTAATTCTTTCAAATGTTCACGACTCTCGGCTTGTACAGGATCTTGCCTTAGCAACTGCACGGAAGCGGCAAATGTGTCAAATAATTGGTCGTCCAAATCATTGCGATCGGTAATGACAACGATGGTCGGGTTTTGCATTTCGGGTGCGGTGATCAGCTTACCCGAATAGAAAACCATACTTAAACTTTTTCCTGAACCCTGTGTGTGCCATACCACGCCACCACGTTTATCTCCGGTCACACCTGATGCAATAATTGAGGACTGAACCGCTTTGTTTACGGCGTAATATTGATGGTAGGCTGCTAATTTTTTCTCGGTGAATATCTGTATTAGTCCTGTTTTCGCATCTGCTTTTTTTGTTTTCTCAAATACAATAAAGTTGCGCACCAGATCAAGCAGGGTAGAAGGTTGCATCATGCCCTGCAACAAGGTTTGCAACTGTGGTTTGAAGCGTGAAGCATCTTTAATTCCGTCTGCGCTCTTCCACGTCATGTAGCGGCTGAGGTCGGCAGAAACACTGCCTGCCCTGCATTCCAGACCATCCGAAACAATACAGATGGCATTGTATGTAAACAAGCCTGGAATAATCGCCTTGTAGGTTTGAATTTGTTTGTATGCACTTAGAATATTTGCGTTTTCGTCAGTTGCATTTTTAAGTTCAATCACCACCACCGGTAAACCGTTTACAAAAAGGAGCACATCAGGCCGTTTGTTCTGGTTATTTTCAATGATGGTGTATTGATTGACTATTAAAAACTGATTGTTCGCCGTATTTTCAAAATCAATCAAAGCCACTTCATGACTGCGTTCGTAACCGTTTTGCTGATATGGAACTTTAACTTTCTCGACTAACAATTTATGAAACGCTTCGTTGTTGTGCAGCAACACGGGTGAAAATATCCGCAACACTATTTGAACAGCAGCTTCCTGAGCTTCTGCCGGAATGTGCGGATTTATCTTTTCTATTGCCGAACGTAAACGGTTTGTGAGGAGTATCTGCTGATAGTTTTCCCTTTCGCAGAACAAACCTTCGGGCGAAAGCTCTTTGCCGTTGGCATATTCCCATCCTTGCGATTGCAGTATTTCAATCGCTGATGCTTCTATGATATTTTCTGTGATGGGTTTCAAATTATTTTTTCTTTGTTGATGGACAAACTTTTATTAGTATTTATTCCTGCTTTAGTTTGTCCAAAGCAGTGTCAATTTCAGCTGTATTCTGATCTAATGCTATTAGGAAACCTGTTAAAAATTCAATCGCCTTGTCTTCAAATTCAATAAAATCGCCACTATAAGTATAACGGAATCTTCCATCATACCACAATTCGAATTTATCATCGTATTTTAGGATCTTTAATAAAGACTCAGGTTCCAATTTTGTCCAAACGTTAGGCTCCCGAACAGAAAAATCAATTGTAAAAAAATCAATATTTAAATTGACATCCATGTTGAAAACGTATTCCCCAATAACGAAACGATTAAAATAAAAAGAAATATCGCCTAATGGACGTACAGATTCGAATGGCATATAATTGTTCTCCTTTTTGAAATAGTCCAAGAGGTTCTTGCAAGTGAACTGCGGATAATCATCAACCGATTTCTTTATAGATTTTGCAATTTCTGTATAATTCTTTTTCTTATTTGCTACCAGGAAATTCTTGAATTCATTCATATAATCTAAGTCTAAATGATTACGAGTTAAATATTTTATTGTCTTCAAATATTGTCGCAAAATGGAAAGATTATCAATATGTGATGTTTTTTCAATGCACCTTCTCAGCCAGCCATTGCACAAATCTGTGGACATTCCTTCATACGCACGAACAGATATTAGTTTCTTGTCAATTTCTTTGTTATAATCACCCCATGTACTTTTGTCGGGTTCTTTGGTTTGGCATAAAGTCAGGTACACAACCGCATCGATAATAAAATTTTCTTTTTTCAGAACTTCATAATAAGTCGGGATTTGATTCACTGTATCACCGGCGTCATTGATTTTATTTTCGATAATAATTGCATGCTTGCCCGATTTGATGCAGATATCTATTCGGGCTTGTTCCCTCACAACGGTTACGGTTCCGTAATAATGTGTATGTTCAATTTTGCTTGTTTTGTTTTGCTTGTTTAAAAATTCAATAAACAGCATTAAAAAGCGATTCCCTTCACCGTGTTTTCCTATGGGATCAAGCAATTCCTTAATAATATCACTATGCATATTTTCCCGGTAATACAAATCCGAGATAAGTGTAAACAAATTAAAGCCGGGATCAACATTTTCCTTTGTGTCTCGGATACGCTTCAATTCGTCGTCTTTGCGGGCTTCAAAAAAAGCATTTATTTTTTCAGAATCGAACATTATTGCTTCAATTTGATATGAATTTTTTAAGTTTTTCCCTGATTATTTCAACATCATTCTTTTTGTTTCTGATGAGTCTTTTGCTGCGGTTATGCTCAAATTCATCATAACCGAATTCAATTAGCTTTATGCCGTGTTTAGGCAGCAAATCTCGCCTGCGCTGGTCATATATCTTTCGCTGCTCTCCTCTGCCGACACCGCTAACGGTATGTCTGCGGTCAAAGAATTTGACTTCTTCGGTGTGCTGCTTTTCCCTGTACTCAATTACGAGGTTTAGTGATGAATAGTAAATATCCACCGGCAATTTAGTTCCGGAATCGCCGGTTAAAAAATCAAAGCGGTGCTGCCTGCGACCTTTACAATGTAATACCTCATCGCAAAGATCAAGTATATAGGACTCGTCTTTGATTTCTTTCATTTCATCAATGACCCACGGTTTTGGTGGTTTTATATTATATACCATCGATGAGGGATTCCCTTCATTATTGCTGCCACTATCAATAATTTTAACTACACTTAAAAAATCGTGCTCAGTGTATCCGCCTCCGATTCCAAAATCACTCGCATAAAATCCACGAGCCCTGATCTTGTCTCTGATATTTTTTTGGGTTTGACTGTCCGCTTTGAGCTTCTGCTTTATCAATTCAATAATTGCATTGGCCTCACTTCTTGTAAAAACTGATTTTCCTTTCATGGTGCTAACTTATTACAAGAAAAACTAATTTAAGCTGGAATTCTCTTCAATTTCTATCTTTAGAAAATCAGCGGCACGAACATCCTCCCCCAGTGTGAGTTTTTCAATTGCTTTTGAAATCATTTTTGACCGTTTAATAAGAAATGCCTCATAATCTTTCTTTATTTTCGTTGCAGTATCCATGTCTGAAAACCCTGAATATGAACCTGCTTTCAGCTCTTCAACTGGAATTAAGTGACTCCCCAGTCTCTGCTCAACTACAGGTTCAGATGTCCAGTTGTACCTTTCTTTCAGGTAGGTCATCGGATTTTTCCTGCCAATCACTCGATTTGTTGCACCGGTTATCAAAGCACAATTCAAGGCGACCCAACTGTTTATTTCTTCTCCAAGTATATTATTTGCATCCGAAAGTAACGCATCCGGGAAAATATGGTGATATTCTCTTTTTTGAACATTTACAGCCGTGATGGCACTTCCATCAGCAAAATCGTGAGCATTAAAATAGTTTGCAACTGCCAAAATTCCACGGCCTCTGATACTAACATTCTTTGGCCAAGTAACATTTATTAATTGCTCTTCTGTTGCAATCGGGAACATTGATCTGTTTAATACAGGGACATCATTTTCGGTGTAAACTGTATTCGTGTTTGGTTTATTCTTTTGGTTGATAATACCTAATAGTGCTATGTAATCCGCATACGCTCTCGATGCTGCGGCATTTTCATACCTGTCAGTAAAAAATGAAGACCACAAATATTTTTTAAGTAGAACAATAGATTGTCCGGCCTTATCGCCAATTTCTGGGATATTCGTAAATAAGGCTGCAATTACTGATAAAACTGCATTAGTTGGTAGCCTCTGGTCATCAAAAATATTATGAGATTCAAGAAATGAGGCCATTCTTGATAGACCATTCATCATTTTATCCCAATCTTCAACAACCTTTCGCTTATCCATATCCCAAATACCTACTCTGTTCGGGACTTTTTCCTGCATTAAAGCGGATGTATTTAGAATGAGATATGATAAGTCAGCGTACCTTTTAACAGACGGGTGATTTGAATCTAGCTGAGATTGCAAATCATGTAGTGAAGTATCTTTCACACCCTCTATCTCAGCAACAATAATATCATATTGAGAAAGTGGCTTGCTATTGGTATTCATATTGATGAAAACATTCAAGGCTACATCTTTTGATGTGTCCGATGCTAATGCAAGAAAAGGAAGGTTATAATGCTTTACGGTTGACCTAAAACCATTGATAAGGTTAGTGAGTTTTTGTTTCTCTTCGGAAAACCGTTCAATCTCAATTTCAAAGTTGTCAAGACCATGTTTGGGTTTTTTAAACTCCAACGCATTTACGATCCATTTGGAAATTTCTGTGCTAATATCTTCTGGCCTTAAAAGTTCAAAAGGGATGTAACCTCGTTTCAGGCATTCTTCAGGTTCATCAGCCCAAAGCGGCATTAACTTACCGGTGCGTCTGCTTATCCATCGGCTCTGGCAAACAACTGCTTCCTGAGCAGACCAGTCGTCATATCCATCTTCAATTTGATTGTCCAGATTTCTTGTGGTATCAAACTCCCTGATATAGATGAAATATTTTTCCAAATCATAATTATTATGCAAAGCCCGCCATATTGCAGTAATTCTCTGTTGTCCGTCTAATAAATGCTCTATAACTCGAGGGAATGGAGGCACATTGATCTCCGCTGTCGCAAGATACCTTGAAATGAATTGCTCCTGATCGACCTCCAATAACAATGTTATACCCAAGGGAAGATCGTGTACGACCATATTTAATAAACTACAGATCCTATTTCTATCCCAGGCTTCGAATCTCTGAAATCTTGGAAGTTTAATTTCACCGTTCTTAACACGGCTATACCATGTTTCTAATTTACGATCTCTGGCTTGAACACTCATTTTGGTTTTGATTTAATTATTTATTACACTTTACCCTTACCTCTCCGCTCATCAACTTTGGCAATAGTGTATCGCGAAGCATTGTAAGAGTGCTCATTTGGTTTTGATTTGACTTAATTTTTACAAAATACGGGGTAATCAATTCCTTAAAGTTGCACAATGTTATTTCATCAGGAAAAGTTAACTCTATTTCCTTAATCATTTTGGAATTTATCGCTTCAACAATTGAGGAAGTACTTCCTAATAACTCCCACCTAAACCTTTTCAAAAAGAGGTAAAGAAACTCTGGGAATAATCGCGAATTTTTTTTTTGCTTAAAATGTGCGATGGCTTCATTAGACAACATTTCTTCTGTTGAAATTGCTATACGCCCAATAGTCATTTTAAAGCTTAACAAAACCGTATTTTCTGGAATTATTGGAATGCTGAATCTTTCGACAGCTTCTTGTGTCAAATACTCCGAAACTTGGTCAATATAAATTCCACTTATTCCCATATCTCTAATCGAAACCCATTTGATATCTTTTGGGTTTGTTGAAAACCAAAGATGCTCTTGTCTTGGTGGTGTTCTGCCAATTCCAATATCAAAAATATCACCTAATGTCCCAACCGCCCAACTCTCCTCCGCTTCCTCCACAAACCACTGCCGGAACAGTGTTTCGGCTAATTGCTCAAGTGTTTTGTTTTGGCGGTGGAGTAAGTCTATTTTATCATCGAGGCTGCTGAGGATAGTTGCTATTTTGATTTGTTCTTCAGTGTTAGGGATAGAGACTTTTTCCGAATGAACATCATTTCTATTAATACCAGGGACTGCACTTTTATCACTGTATTTTGTAAAATCAAAAACCTTTAGTAGGTAGAAAATGAAAAGTGGATCATTCCCTTTGAAATCCTGAACATATAGAGTCGTATTTAACGGCCAATAATCATCCTTTGCAAAAAAAACTTGTCCAATAGTGCCGTATCGACCGGTAATAACACCAGGCGGTTTCTGCATGGGCTTGTTATGATAATCTGATACCCCTGACGAAGATATTACCGGAACAGTGCCAGCTTTTCGGACTGCATTTGGTAAATCATATCCTCTTTTAAGATTAATAATTTCGCCTAATTTATATTCCTTCCATTCACTCATTATTCTGCCTTTATTTTCTTGAAGTATATTTTTCTTTGCCGCGACGATATTTGCTGTTGTAGAAGATTTCAATCCTTTATAACCGAAATTTATTATGGTATATTCACCGGGGCAAATAAAATCAAATTTTTAAATGAGTCCAGCTCAATTGTCGCATCAGCGATGCGACAATCTGCTCAACAGGGAAAACTTCCGCAAACTGCATTTTATTTATATATTACTTGTTTTTACGCATTTATTTCGCTTCTTTGTATCAAGATATAGTTCCCGGAAGCCCATGAAAAAATCAAGCTCCCGGTTTTCGTTTTTTATAGCTGTTACTTTTTTTATGATCACATTTTGTGATGTTATACCGCTGTCGTTTTTTAAGGTCACAATTTGTGATCTTAAATTTAAACTATTCAATTCTGCACACTAATTTTCCTAAGGTTCTCTGTTATCCGTTTATTTAATTCTGCTTCTTCAGCAATTTGCTTTTCAAGTTCGGCTTTCAGCGCATTGAAGCGTTCAGAGAAATTGAAATCATCTTCATCATCGGGCAAGCCAACAAACCTGCCGGGCGTAACAACATAATTCAGGGCTTTCACCTCTTCGATAGAAACGCTTTTGCAAAAACCCTGTATGTCCTGATAATCGGTGGATTCGACAGGCTCAACCACCGAAGCCCGCCAGTTGTGGTAGGTGCTTGCTACCTTAGCAATATCTTCATCGGTAAACTCAAGGTTCTTTCGTGTTTTTAAAAAGCCAAGGTTGCGGGCATCAATAAAAAGTATTTCACGTTTGCGCTTTTGTTTGTTGCGACTTAAAAACCACAGGCAAGCCGGAATCTGCGTATTCAAAAATAATTTAGACGGCAAGTTTACGATACAATCGATCAGGTCGTTCTCAATAAGAGCCTTTCGTATTTCGCCTTCATTACTTGTCTTGGTGGTCAGAGAACCTTTCGCCAACACAAAGCCCGCCTGTCCATTAGGCGCAGTATGGTAAAGAAAATGTTGTATCCATGCGTAGTTCGCATTTCCTGCTGGCGGCACACCATAAACCCACCGGGCATCTTTTTGTAGGAGTTCACCACTCCAGTCGCTGTCGTTAAAGGGTGGGTTCGCAATGATATAATCGGCTTTCAGGTCTTTATGTGCATCATTCAGAAAGCTGCCTTCATTGTTCCACTTCACATTACTACTGTCAATTCCCCGTATGGCAAGATTCATCTTTGCCAGTCGCCAAGTCGTCTGATTGCTCTCCTGTCCGTATATCGAAATGTGGTCAGAAGGATTCAGGGAAAGCTTATTGCCATTGCTCTTTTTATAATAATCCTGATGATGTTTAATGAATTTTTCACTCTGGACAAACATTCCGCCGCTGCCGCAGCAAGGATCAAAGACTCGGCCTTCATATGGCTCCAGCATTTCAACAAGGAGCTTCACAACGCTTCCGGGCGTATAGAACTGTCCGCCTTTTTTACCTTCCGCCAATGCAAACTCGCCAAGGAAGTATTCAAACACTCTCCCAAGCAGATCTTTACTCTGGGCTTCTTTTGTACCCAGAGTTGCAGTGCTGACAAGATCAACCAAACCGCCCAAACTGGCTTTATCTAACTTTTCCTGTGCAAAAACTTTGGGCAAGACCCCTTTCAGTGATGGATTGTCTTTTTCAATGGCATCCATTGCATCGTCAATGTCTTTACCAATGGTTGGGAGCTTCGCCCTGCCCTGTATATAACTCCAGCGTGCTTCAGCCGGCACAAAGAAAACCTTCTCGGCAAGGTATTCGTTTTTGTCTTCGGGGTCAGCGCCATCGCTCTTTTGAGCCGTGAGCTGCTGAAACATTTCTTCAAACGCATCAGAAATATATTTCAGGAAGATGAGACCCAATGCCACATGCTTGTACTCGGCAGCATCCATGTTCTTACGGAGCTTGTCTGCCGCTTTCCACAACTTCTTCTCTAAAGGCTCTTCCTGTTCTTCTTTTTTTGTCTTTGCCATGAATCGGTGTCAGTATTTTCAGGTTACATTATAACAAGTCTGCTAATTTAAGTTTTATATTTTGAATGTAGCCATACATTGCGAGGTAAAAACAATCTGATTGGCACACCTGCCCGTTTTTTTGCGTTGTAATTGCAGAGAACGCTCCGATTGAACCGTGCATAATCCATATTCCTGGGAGGCGCTGCCATTTAGTATGTTGAAATAGAGTGATTTAAAGTTGCATGGGATTTATTCCGGGCGATTATAGCCCATTTATTACCGTAATGATGCAGTTAGGGGTGGTAATATAGTGGAGGGATTGCTAAAGAATCGAGAAAGCCCAAAGTTGAAAGCGAAGCTCAGTTAAATGTTAAGATTGGTTCAGACGGGGGTAAAATTCTGAAATAATAAACAAAATAAATCGACCTTGATATGATAATTTTTTATATTTGAGGTGGCAATTTTATTGATTGGAATTTTTGCGAAAACGTGATAATAGCCAGTTTGATACTCCACAATCATAATTTTAATTGAAATTTTGACAGATTAGTAATTGAGAAACAATAATAACCTATTCCCATGAGAAGATTGGCGTTAATAACCTTGGTTTCACTATTGGTCTGCGCTTCGCCGAAGGTATATTGCCAAGCAGCAGGAGACTCGTTAACAACAAAATATGTCTATTGTGAACTTGTTGGAACTGCAAAATTTCTAAGCACAAAGGTTACTGTTTCTGTTGATTACGGTGAGGAGAAAAGCTTTTTTCAAGACACAAGAGTGAGGGATGAACAAACTGGTAAAGTCGCGGCATTTAATTCAATGGTGGATGCGCTGAATTATATGGGAACCAAAGGTTGGGAATTTGTGCAGGCCTACGTTGTGACAACGAGTAATCAAAATGTTTATCGTTGGTTGTTGAAAAAGAAAAAAAATAGTTAGGGTCTGTTGATTATTAATAGTTCAAAGGGCAATTAGGGATAGCACCAACTCAAAACATAATAGTAAAAATAGCACCAATGGTGCAATATAATCGTTAGCGTGATTTTTAAAATTAACAAACAAAACATGAAGTTATGGTAGAATTTATCAAACAAAGAATTGACACAGTTAAAAGTAAGCCAATTGTGGCTGAAATGACATCTCCAAAAGGTATATTGGTTCATTTTGTTCCAAATGACCTTGATTATTTTACACTATTGTCCGATAAAAATACAGAATATTATTTTGCAAACCGCAACAAATTG
>JBAXND010000062.1 GCA_037133915.1 Bacteroidota bacterium | reverse complement strand
TTTGGTGGACCAGTTTGCCGCGGAATGAGTGGACTACTATGTGCGGAATATCCATTCTAACTCCTTTTAACTTTATGAACTTTATAAATTTTCGACTTTCGACTTTTGACTTTCGACTTATCTTGCGTCGCATGCACCACCACCACATTTAATTATCATCATCCGTGCGCCGCCATGAAATAAACGCTCATTCAGTCTACCAACGGGTCGCCCCTACGGGGCTTTGGTTTTGCGACGATAAATGATATGATTTCCAACTCGTGTATCTTTCACTCTTAATTCTTCACTATTCCCTTTTATCTTTTCATTCTGTCTTCTGACTTCTTACTTCTGACTCCTGATTTCTGAATTGACTCACGACTCACGACTCACGACTCACGACTCACTGACTTGTCCTGAAATAGGTTTACGGATTTTTTTTACCTCCCTTATAGGGGGGGCAGGGGGGCTTTTACAGACTTCTGACTTACAATCCGCCGGTGGCGGACAGGCGACTCTTGACTCACGACTCTTGACTTATTACCATTGCGGCTCATGAATTGCACCTCCCTTCCCCTTCTAAGGGGGAAGGGCCGGGGATGGGGGCTAATTTTTGTATCTTTGCTGCCGGAACCTTTCTAATATTAACCCGTTCCGCATCTGCCGACAATCATAAACAAACTCACTCTATGAACATAGACTTCTCATTCAAAACAGTTTTGGTAACCGGTGCTTCGGGTGGTATAGGCCGCGAGGTAGCTATCATGTTTTCGCGCTGCGGTGCCCGCGTAATTGTACATTATAATACCCGCAAGGAAGAAGCCGATAAAACGCTGTCCCTGCTTTCGCCGGGCGAACACTTCTGTGCCCGTGCCGATCTGTCGGACAGTATGCAGGTGGAAGCCTTCAGCGAGATGGTTACTGCCGCTGCCGGTCATATTGACTTTCTGGTGAACAATGCAGGACTGCACGAAGAACTCGATATTATGTCCTGTACCTATGCGCAGTGGCTTACCAGCATGGAAAAGACATTTGCGCTGAACCTTATGGGGGCAGCCAATCTGAGCTTTTGTATCGGACGCAGGATGGCTGCAGCCGATGGCGGTAAAATTATCAATATATCTTCTCGCGGAGCCTTCCGCGGAGAACCGGGCGCCCCTTCGTACGGAGCCAGCAAGGCCGGATTGAATGCCATGGGACAGTCGCTTGCCAAAGCATTTGCTGCGGCGGGAGTATTTGTATATACCGTGGCACCGGGATTTGTTGAAACCGATATGGCGTCGGGTGTGCTGAACAGCGAACGCGGTGATGAGATTCGTTCACAGAGTCCGCTGGGCAGGGTGGCAAAGCCCGAAGAAGTGGCCCGTGCCGTGGTGCTGCTGGCATCTGATGGTACCGAGTTCATGACCGGCTGTATCCTCGACGTAAATGGCGCATCCTATCTGAGGACGTAAAGGTTATAAAGATACCCCCAACCCCCTTATAAAGGGGGCTTCTTCTTCATTTTTACATGTCTTGTCCTGAATTAGGTTGACAGATTGACTCCCTTCCCCATCTAAGGGGGAAGGGTCGGGGATGGGGGCAACGACTATTTCGAGAAATTCTCCGCATCATCAAACTGATAGCTGATAACGAGGGTTCCGGTTTTATCTATGAATCCCCACTGCGGTCCTTTGCGGACACGTGCCAGTCCCAGGTGAAAGTTCTCGGCTTTGTCGAACTGAGGATTGATGGAGTAAGCGCCTGTTTTGTCAACATAGCCCCACTGTGTCAGTTTGCGAACCATGGCCATGCCGTTGTCGAAGTCTTCGGCACCGTCGAACTGTGGATTAATCACGTAGGCACCTTTGCCGTCAATATAACCCCAGGTTTTACCTTTGCGGACGCGGGCCAGACTCCCCGAAAAATCTTCGGCATTATCAAATTGAGGGTTCACCACCCACACACCTTTATCATCAATATAACCCCATTGTTTCATCTTTTTGGCACGTGCCAGTCCTTCGCTGAAGTCGCCTACCGACTCAAACTGCGGATTGATAACGTAGCTTCCTTTATCATCGATATAACCCCATTCCGTTCCTTTACGAACGCGTGCGAGTCCGCTTACAAAATCTTCGGCATCGTCGAACTGCGGATTGATAACCCAGATTCCGGTTTTGTCGATATAGCCCCATTGTTTTCCTTTGCGTGCTTTGGCAAGTCCTGCATGAAATTCGCCTGCGGCATCAAATTGCGGATTGATAACGTAAGCGCCTTTTTTGTCGATATATCCCCATTGAATTCCTTTACGGACGCGTGCCAGTCCGCTCTGAAAATCTTCGGCATCGTCGAACTGTGGATTTACCACAAACGAACCTGTTTTGTCTATATAACCCCATTGTTTGAATTTGCGTACGCGTGCCAGACCTTCCGAAAAATCCTCGGCATTCTCGAACTGCGGATTAATAACCCATGCACCCTTGGTGTCGATATATCCCCATGAGCCCAGATTCTTAACCCTTGCCATACCACCGGCAAAATTCTTTACACTTTCAAACTGGGGTGCAATGGCAAATGAACCGGTCTTGTCTATATATCCCCATGTTTTACCTTTTCTGACTGCTGCGAGGTTGTCCTGCGAATAAGCAAAGATGCCTGCCAGCGCGAGAATCATAAATAGAACTATCTTTTTCATAAAATGTGGGTTTGTTGGTTATGCATTCATGATTGATGTTGCACAAAAATAATACAATCTGTTAAGTTTTAGCAAAGGGTTTGTATTTATAATTTTATATTGTGGTAAATAGTTTTTTAAAAACAGTGATACTGTGATGATATGCCATTTTTGCTTATAATACAAATGGCAACTGATTTTATTTGGCAAACGAAACTAATTTGTTGCAATTTGACGGCGATTCCTCATCCCGCGAAAAGAGCGGGATTTGGAATGACAATACAATCAAACCCTCCCCGCATGACAGACAGCTTTGTCATTCTGAGCGCAGCGAAGAATCCCTTCTTTGTTGGATGGATTTGCCCGATTGATTTTATCACCCGTCATAATCTGTTTTAAATTTCTGGTTACTAAATGGTAAAATGATACTCATTTTGATAATCCGGTATTTTGTTGTTCCCTTCACACTAACCGACGCGAAGGCCGGTCACGAATATCCATGCAGTGTTTCTGATTCTCTTGGTGTTAAAATTTTAATTATTTATGGTTGGTGAAAGGTTTTCTTTGCATGGATATTTCATATAAACAAAATATTATCTTTGATGAAATTTTAATACAGCATTTCTATGACCTTTATTGATGAACAAACAATAAACAGTGCTATTGAAAAACTTCACAGCACTCCGCAGGACGACCTGCCCGAACTCTTTACAGGAATAGGCGACAGCCAGCCGGCGCTGCTGGGTTATCTGATGGACTATTCAGATACCTTCGACGACATGGATTCAAAGAATTCGCTGATTTACATGTTCGCGATTATAGTGTTATCGTTTGAGATGCGCGGCATCACCGTGCCCGTAACTCCCGAAGAAATTGAAGCCGAGCAGGAGAAACAGATGAATGATCTGGCCGGACTCGAAGGAAAAACAGATGCAGAACTGGAAGAACTGGTGCATGCCATTACGTTTTCGCAGCCCGTACTCTTTGATTTCATCAAAGACCAGCTGCTGAGTCAGGCCGAAGAAACCGGCGTAGAGGATGAGCAGAAAATGGCGTCGACCTTTGCTGTGTTAAAACTGGTGGTGGATGTAATGACCAATACATTCAACAGCAGGGTTCCGGGTATGAACTAGTGCAATAACGGCAGTTTCAGCAATAATAAACCGGGTGTATTCATCTCGCTTTTTCCTTCATTACCACTGAAAGGATTTTTATTACTTTTGCCATAACATATCAGGGTCAGATGCAGGATAAACAGAAAATTGATACCGCCCTCGACAGGGTGCTCGCTTACGCGGAAGAACGCGATTACACAGGATATAATAAGTATGATGCCCTCGACAGCAAGCTGCTGATGGGGCTGAGCTTTGGAAATAAGTTTCTGCGTCTGCTGTACTCTCAGGTGGTGATGCGCTCACCGGTGAATATCAGGCCGCTGCTGTTTGTTCCTAAATCAAGAAATCCTAAAGGATTCGCGCTGTTCGCGATGGCGTACATGAACCGCTTCAAAGCGGGAGGCAACAAGGCCGACCTGGAAAAGGCAGAGAAGCTGCTCGACTGGTTGCTTCAGAACCCTTCAAGTACCAAATGGGGCATATGCTGGGGATATCAGCATCCTTGGCAGGACGTGGGTTTCTTTGCTCCGGCACACCTTCCGAACCGCGTGGTTACCTATTTTGTTACCACCGCTTTGCTCGATGCCTACGAGATTACAACCAATCCCAAATATCTGGATGCCGCTAAGAAAACAGTGACATTCTTTCTGGATGCACCGCGTATCATTGAGGAATCGGAAACCATGAAGTGCATGAGTTATGTTCCTGACGAGCGTGTGAACTGGATTGTAATGGATGTGAGCGTACTCACGGGTTCCATACTGGCACGCATCAATAAATTTGCTCCCGACGAACGGCTTAAAACCGAATCGCGCAAGCTGGTGAACTTTGTGGTGGATAAAATAACCGACTACGGTGCCTGGTATTACACTCATCCTGCAGGCGACCATCCGCGCAAGCATGATAATTACCATACGGGATATATTATTGACGCCATTCTTGATTATTCGCAGCATTCGGGCGATAACTCATTTATGGAGCAGTATCATAAAGGTCTGGAATACTACCGCGATCATCTGTTTTTAGCGAACGGTGCTCCGAAGTGGACCAATGATAAGGTATATCCGTTTGATGTGCACGGCTCCGCTCAGGGCATGATTAGTTTTATGAAGGCATCGCAGTTCTTTCCCGAATATGCAGCGCTTGCCGAAAAACTTGCCAACTGGGCCATTGATACCATGCAAAATAAAAAGAAAGGATTCTTCTATTATCAGAAAACACGGTTCTTCCGCAAACCCTTCACCCTGATGCGCTGGAGCAACGGATGGATGGCCCGCGGACTCAGCGTCTTGAAATGATGAATGTTGAATGTTAAATTTTAGATTGTTGACTGTACCAGAGATAATTTAAAATTCAGCATTAAGCATTTAAAATTTATAATTTATAATTCTTTTTCTATTTTATTTATATAAAGACAGCTATTAATTGAAGGTTCTATTCATTACATACTATTGGCCGCCTGCGGGGGGTACACCGATAAACCGGATATTCAAGTTTTATCAGTACCTCCATGAATTCGGGTGGGAGCCGGTAATCCTTACCAGCGAAAACGGTGATTTTCCTTTTGTTGACGAAAGCCTGCTGAAAGAAGTGCGTCCCGAGACCAAAATCTACCGCTCGAAGAATATCAGCATGCATAAGTTTTTCAAGAAGGTATCGCCCGGTTCTACCAAGAACTTTATTCCGTACGGGTTTACCGACACCACGAATAACTCCTTCATGGATAATCTGTCGCGGTGGGTGAAGTATAATTTTATTCCCGATACACGCTTCCCATGGTATTTCAGGAGTGTAAAAAAAGCCATTCAGATATGTAAGGATGAGAAAATTGATGTAATCTTTTCATCATCGCCGCCTCAAACCAATCATATTATTGCAGCTAAGGTTGCAAAAAAGCTGAATATTCCTCTGGTGTCCGATTTCAGGGATCCGTGGACGGATGTGTTCTGGGTGATTGCGGAGAATTCGGCACGCTGGAAAATTATTCAGCGCCTTGACCGGGGCATCGAAAGAAGAACCATCGCGAAGATGGACGTGATTACCTGCTTCGGAACCACCATGGAGAAGATACTGCGCCGCAAGACCGATAAACCCATTCAGGTTATTTACAATGGCTTTGATGAGAAGTATTTCGACCGTGCCGATTACAAAAAAGAAGAAAAGTTCAGGATTATATACTTCGGCAGTATGAGCAAGGAACAGCCGCCGGCATCGTTTTTTAATACCATGGAACTGCTGAAAGACAATAAGGAATTCTTTGATAAGGTGGATATACTCTTCCTCGGTAACTTCCCGGCTCATCTGCACAACGAAGCTGAGAAATCGTCCTTCAGTTCCAGAGTGCGCTTCATGCCTTATATGAATTATTCCGACTCTCTGAAGGTGATGACCAATTGCGAACTGTCGCTGCTGATTATGGGCGATACCAAAGATAACGAAAGCCACCTCAGCCTTAAAATGTATGAATATCTGGGCGCCGGTCATCCTGTCATCGGCTACGGTCCGCCTAAAGGCGAGGCTGCCGTGATACTGAATGAAACAGGTATCGGGAAGATGTTCGATTTTACGGATTATCAGCCCGCATCGGAATATATTCTTGAGATATTCGAACGCTGGAAAGTATCGGAAAACCTGTTCAGCGAAACGGTGCTCGAAAACACCCGTAAATTCAGCCGCAGAAATCTTACAAAGCAATTGGCGGGCGTGCTTGATTCATGCGTGAAGAAAGACTGAGCTGCAGCAGCGCATTAAACGGGATGTGTGTTTTGAGAACAGCGTCCTCTGCTAACAGGTGATTCTAATTACCGGCATCTTCAACAAAGTACCAAAGAATACACTATTTTTGTTTTGCTAACGTTCTTTTCCTGAACTTCAGATTTCCGAAAAAGAAGAACGCGGCATGCTTCAAATGATTTATGTTTTCGTAATTAACTATTGATAAAACGATTCCGATATGAATAATGTACTGATATTATCACCCCATACCGACGATGCCGAGATTGGTTGCGGCGGCACCATTATACGCCTGCTTCAGGAAAAGAAGAACCTGCTCTGGGTGGTGTTTTCAACAGCCGAAGATTCTATTCCCGACGATATGCCCAAAGATATTCTGACGACGGAATTTCTGGAAGTGATGAAGAAGCTTGAACTGGATGAAAGCCATTTTATCATCAAGCATTTTAAGGTACGGAATCTGAAACAGCACCGTCAGGAAATACTCGAAATACTGGTTGACCTGAAAAAGACATTCAAACCGGATATGGTTATTGGTCCTTCATTGAACGATTTTCATCAGGACCATTCCGTGATTGCCAACGAAATGGTGCGCGCGTTTAAAACTTCGTCGAGTATTATCTGCTATGAACTGCCGTGGAATCATATAAAATTCGACACACAGTTTTTTATGACGCTGAGCCCCGACCATATTGCCAAAAAGATATCACTGCTCGAGACTTACAAATCTCAGATCAAGATTGACCGTCATTATTTTTCCGCTGATTTTGTGAAAGGACTTGCCACCACACGGGGTTCACAGGTAGCCGAAAAATATGCGGAAGCATTTGAAGTAATACGCTGGATTAACCGGTATTAGAAGAATAAAAAAATCAGGTTCGTATGAGGTCATATAATCTGCAGCAAATCATTGATTGTCTTTCCGACCCCTGGGAAATCAAAGGTCTGACGCATGAAGTGTCTGTTACCAATGTGAATACTCCCGCAGCGGCTGATTCAGATTCACTCATCTGGATTAAACCGGCCAACAATACCATGAAGCTTGCCGAGACAACAAAGGCCCGGGTAATCATCTGCAATGGCGATTTGCTTATTACGGATGCCTTATTGATGAAACGCTGTTTCATCATTGTCCACGACCCTAAGCTTTCATTTATACGCGTTGCAACGCGATTGTTCGGCGGTAAAAAAGAAGCGGGGATTCATCCGTCAGCCATTATTGATGTGCGTGCCCGCATTGGCAAGAATGTCTCCATAGGTCCGAATACCATTATTGAAGATGCTGAAATCGGCGACGGAACTGTGATATCTGGAAATTGTTCAATCGTTGGCCGGGTAAAAATCGGCAAAAATGTGTTTATCAATTCGGGTGTGGTCATCGGGTCGGAAGGATTTGGTTATTCGCGCAACAGCGAAGGCGTTCTGGAGAAATTTCCGCATTTTGGCGGAGTAGTGATTGAAGATAATGCTGAGATAGGAGCCAACACCTGCATTGACCGCGGCACTCTCGGCAATACACTGATTTGCGAAGGCGCCAAGATTGATAATCTGGTGCATATCGCGCACAATGTGGTGGTAGGCCGCAATTCACTGGTGATTGCCAACGCCATGGTAGGCGGGTCAACCGTCATTGGCGACGAGAGCTGGATTGCTCCTTCGGCAAGCCTGATGAACGGTATTAAAATCGGGAATAATGTTACGGTAGGCATGGCGGCTCTGGTCACCAAAAGTATTCCTGACGGTGAAACATGGGCAGGTTTTCCTGCATGTCCGATCAAGCAGTACATCAGCATTCAGAAAAAGATTAAAGAACTGTAGCTCCGTTTTTATATAAATAATATGTGCGGTATTTGTGGAATAGTTGAGAAGGGGCGCGATAATGAAAGCCTGATGGTTTCGATGCTTAAGATTATTGAGCACCGCGGACCCGATTCTTTTTCAGTACATGCCTGGAACGAATACTGTCTGGGGCACCGCCGTCTTGCCATCATCGACCTGAGCACAGGCGACCAGCCCATCTTCAATGAAGACAAAAGCATCTGCGTTATTTTCAACGGAGAGATTTATAACTTTCAGGAATTTAAAGATGAGCTGATCCGCAAAGGACATCAGTTCTATACTACTTCCGATACCGAAATTCTGGTTCATCTATATGAAGAAGAAGGTGCCGCATTTCTTTCACGGCTCAACGGTATTTTTGCTTTTGCGCTGCTAGATAAACGGAACAACCGTCTGTTGCTGGCACGCGATCATTTCGGCGTAAAGCCGCTGCATTATTATCATAAAGACGGTGTTTTTATTTTCGGATCTGAACAAAAATCAATATTACTTCATCCGACCGTGAGCCGCAGCATCAACTTCAACGCGCTGCATTCACACCTGAATCTGCGTTATACGCAACGCAACGAAACCCTGTTTGAAGGCATCCGCCGTTTGCCTCCGGCGCATTTCCTGATGTTTGAGAACGGCACTGCCACCGAACACCGCTACTGGCGCCTTGAGCCAAAGCCCGATAAGAATATGAACGAAGGGCAGGCGATAGAGCAGATGAACGACCTTATTAAAAAGGCTGTTGAGCGTCAGCTGATGAGCGATGTGCCTTTGGGTGTGTATCTTTCGGGTGGCATGGATTCAAGCACCATTGTTCAGAAGATGCATGAGCTGGGCGTTTCGCAGATAAATACCTTTACCATGGGCTTCAATGAGCCTACCGACGAATTTCCGGATGCCGAACAGATATCGAAACATTTCGGTACCAACCATCATACGCTCAGCCTGTCGATGAATCCGATGGTGCAGTTTCCCGAAGTGATATGGCATGCCGAAGAGCCCAAGATTAATCTGCTTCAGGGTTTCAATATGTCGAAATTCGTGAAGCCGGATATTACGGTGGTGCTGGGCGGTCTGGGTGGCGACGAACTCTTTGCAGGCTACGATTTACATAAGTTTATTTATCCGTTCAATAAACTGCACCCCTTGTTTCCGGGTGCGCTGCAGGCACCTCTGCGCTGGTGTTCCGACTTCCTGTTTGCCACTCAAAATGCCGCACACACACTGAAGCACGACGAGTACCGTCGCGGTATGCAGATGCTGCTGGCAACGGGAAATCTTGCGCGCTTTTATCTCATCATTCGTAATACCTGGGATTTTGATAACGGCTTTTATAAGGAAATTTATCATCCGGAGTATTATAAAAAGATGCGCCATGAAGCCGAAAAGGTGAAGCAGGAATTTGAAGGATTTTTCCGCGAATCAAAAGGCATGCACTCATTGGACCGTGTACTGCTCACGGAATTCCAGAGTAAGATGGTGAATGATTATCTTCTGGTTGAAGACCGCATGTCGATGGCCAATTCTATTGAAGAGCGTGTTCCCTTCCTCGACCTTGATCTGGTGAATTTTGGTTTTACCATTCCGGTTCATCTGAAGATAAAGAACAACCAGACAAAATACCTCTTCCGCAAAGCCATGGAAGGCAAGCTGCCGCCGCGTATCATCAGCAAAAAGAAATGGGGATTCACGGTCAATCCGTATCTGCAGTTCAAAAAAGATTTAAAAGATGTGGCAGAAAAAGTGCTTACTCCGGAGTTTGTGGAGCAGCAGGGCATTTTCAACTATAAATATATCAAGCGCATCCTCGATTACCCGCCGCATCCAAAGCTGCGCTGGCATTACAACTATTTGTGGATTGTGCTTGGAATTGCCATCTGGCAGAAGATGTACATCGACACCGACATGTTCAAACAGAAAAATGTTGAGCTGAAGGATTATCTTTCGTAGGTTCTGCGCACCTTTCGTGATTCAAGGATGGTCACCTTTTATCTTTCGACTTTCGTCTTTTGACTTACAACTTACGACTCACGACTTATGACTTACGACTCGAATTGCGGCGCATGCTTAAACCGTACATTTTATTATCATCATTCGTGCGCCGCCGGTTTGTGTGTTATTTCTGCATCTAGAAATATTATATCCCTGACGGGATAATCTCAATTTTCAATTTAATCTGGTGTAATCGGTCAACGCTATTCAGGGATGGTCAACTATTCACTATTACCTGTTACTTTTTACTTGATTTATAAAACTTACAGATATCCGTAATGCCGCACTCTTCGCACTTTGGTTTCCGCGCAACACACACATAGCGACCGTGCAGAATGAGCCAGTGATGGGCTTTCGGAATGTCCTTATCGGGAATGTGCTTAATCAGCTGCATCTCGCTTTCGAGCGGATTTTTTGCATCGGTAAGTCCGATGCGGTTCGCCACTCTGAATACGTGTGTATCTACCGCCATAGCGGGTTTATTGAATACTACCGATGCAATCACGTTCGCTGTTTTGCGTCCCACGCCGGGTAACTTCTGCAGTTCGTCCACATCGGAAGGCACCACTCCTTTGAATTCTTTCTGCAGCGCCTGTGCCATCCCAATCAGATTTTTAGCTTTGTTATTCGGATAGGAACAGCTTTTTATGACATCATACACCTTTTCCTGAGGTGCTTTTGCAAGTGCTTTTGCATCGGGAAATGCTTTATAGAAGCCGGGTGTAATCATGTTCACCCGTTTATCGGTGCACTGAGCCGAAAGTATAACGGCCACAAGCAATTCGTAAGGGGAGGAGAAGGAAAGTTCGGTTTCTGCCTGTGGCATGTGCTCGGCGAAATATTCAATGAAGCGGCTGTATCGTTGTGCAATGGTCATGGCAAATAAATTTGATAATTTGATAATTTGATAATTTGAAGATGCATTTCAATTTGACTTGGAATAAAATGCGAATCAAGGGTTAGATTTTCTCTGTGTAACTCCGTGATAACTCTGTGTTTCTCCGTGTCAGTTTATTTTATTTCACAGAGGCACACGGAGAAGGCGCAGAGAGCCACAGAGTTAAATTTTCAAGTCTTGATTGGCATGTAGAGTTATTAATCAATGGGTTTTATTCCCCGAAGAATAGCGTTGGGGAGCTTCATTTTACACATACAAAAGTAATGAAGGCCGCATAATGCGGGCATCAATTGCCTGAAGTAAAAGTTCCAATCCGTTAATTCATCAGAACAGGGATATTCCCAAAACGCTCAGACGGTGCTAATGACAGCGCATTCGAATAATCAATAATAAACCGTACCGAGAGGTCTGAAGGAGCGTCACTGTCAAGCTGATTTTTTGTTTCCATAATCGAAAGGTAGGCGTCATACAGTTCATTATCGGCCTTGATCGCTTCGGAAATCAGCGTTCTTTCCTGTTTGTCGGAAATTTCGTTGTAGGCAAAAAGGATAATTTCATCGATAGTAATAAGTTTATTCATAGGCAGCTTCGGAAGTTGTTTTAAGTTATAATGGTATAACGGAGGTTATTTTGTGATATTGCACGAGCCGCAAAAAAAAACCGGCTACGGTTTCCCGCAGACGGTTTAACAGGTAAAACAACATGAATCAAGCAGTTAAAATAAGTTCTTTTTTCTCAATCAGTTTTCGCAGGTTAATGAGTGCATATCTCATTCGCCCCAGCGCGGTGTTGATGCTGACGTTGGTTTGTTCAGCAATGTCTTTAAAACTCATTTCCTGAAAATGTCTCATAATGAGTACTTCCTTTTGTTCGTCGGGAAGATAATCAATAAGTGTGCGAACATCGCTGTGAATCTGATCTCTGACCATGGTGTCTTCCACCGAATGTTCAAAGTTTTTCAGGGTGTCGAAAACATCGAAGTCGCCTCCGTTCTCGATGGTAGGAATCCGTTTTGCTTTGCGGAAATGATCGATGATGAGGTTGTGGGCAATCCGCATTACCCATTGTAGAAATTTGCCTTCTTCCTTGTAGGTCCCGCTTCTGAGTGTGTTCACCACCTTGATAAAGGTATCCTGAAAAATGTCCTCAGCATGATGATTGTCCCTAACCACCATTTTGATGTAGGAAAATACCCTTTTTTTGTGACGGTTAATCAGAACTTCGAGACTGGCATGGTTACCGGCTAAATAACTATCAATTAACCCCTGGTCATTCGTTAATTGAATAGACATAAGACCTCCCTTTTTTATGTGTGAGCAAAGGGTACTTATTTAACCGATAGGCATACAGTTTTTTAGAGGGTGGATAATTTTTTAACGATTGTTGATTGGGGATTATTGCACAAAAATAATACCTCTGCGAGGAAAATGCAAGTAAAACTTCAATTATTTCTCATAAACCTCATTTAATCATAGATAAAATCAAGGGGTTATGAAATGCTTATATTTGAGCTTTCCTCCAATTTCCTTTTAATATCAGTCCCGGACTTAAGCATATTTAGCTTAATTTTGCACCGCCAAATCGCAAAAAATAAATACCTGATGAAGGTTTTTGACGAATCGAAAACAGATCCCAAGAAAGAGATCATCATTAAAAATGCCCGTGTACACAACCTGAAAAATCTCAGTGTTGCCATACCGCGCAATAAATGTGTGGTGATAACCGGTCTTTCGGGATCGGGAAAATCATCACTGGCTTATGATACACTGTATGCCGAAGGACAAAGACGTTACGTTGAAAGTCTGAGTTCTTATGCACGTCAGTTTCTGGGACGTATGGCAAAGCCCGAAGTAGATTATATCAAAGGTATTTCACCCGCCATTGCTATAGAGCAGAAAGTCAGAACACATAATCCGCGTTCAACGGTAGGCACCTCAACGGAGATTTATGATTATATCAAACTGATGTTTGCACGCATTGGTAAAACATACTCTCCGGTATCGGGAAAGGTTGTGAGCAGGGATGAGGTAAGCAGCGTAGTTGATTATATTCTGAAATTTCCGGTTAATACGAAAGTAATTATCTGTTGTCCGGTGAACCTGCACAACGGTCGAAGCCTGAAAGACCAGCTGAGCATATTGATGCAGCAGGGATTTACGCGCATAGCCGTTAACGGCGAAACGCTTACCATAGAAGATGCCCTCGAGCAGTTGGCGAAGCTGAAGCAGCGAAAAGACATCAATCTTATTATTGACCGTGTTGTTATAAATAGTGATGACGAGAATCTTGCTGCACGGCTGGGCGATTCTGTACAAACAGCCTTTTACGAAGGACATGGATCGTGTACAGTAAAAAGTGAACTTGAAGGAACTTCTGATTCAAGGCAGTTCTCCGACCGGTATGAACGCGACGGCATCACCTTTGAGGAACCGTCGGTGAACCTGTTTTCTTTCAACAATCCTTATGGCGCATGCCGCACCTGCGAAGGTTTTGGAAGCATCATAGGCATTGACGAAGATTTGGTGGTTCCCGATAAAAGCCTCTCCATTTTTGAAGAGGCCATTGCCTGCTGGCGCGGCGAAAAAATGAGTGAATGGAAAGATGAGCTGGTGATGCACGCCTATAAATTTGATTTTCCTATCCACAAGCCGTTTTTTCAGCTCAAAGAAGCGCAGCGGCAGCTGCTGTGGACAGGCAATAAATACTTCAAAGGGCTGAATGATTTCTTCAAATTTGTTGAAGAACAAGCCTACAAAATTCAGTACAGGGTAATGTTGTCGCGTTATCGCGGAAAAACAAACTGTCCGGACTGCAGGGGCACGCGCCTGCGCAGTGATGCCGCCTATGTCCAGGTAGCCGGAAAAAACATTGTTGAAATTCTCACCATGCCCATTGATAAGGTATTGGAGTATTATAACAAGCTGCAGCTTGAACCTTACGAGATGAAAATTTGTAAGCGCCTGCTGCCGGAGATTCTGAACAGGTTGAAGTATCTTGATGATGTTGGTTTGGGATATCTTACCCTGCACCGTGCTTCCAATTCCTTGTCGGGCGGCGAATCGCAACGTATTAACCTTGCAACGGCATTAGGCAGCAGCCTGGTGGGTTCCATGTATATTCTGGATGAGCCAAGTGTCGGGCTGCATCCGCGCGATACGCATCGACTGATTAAAGTGCTGCACCACCTTCGTGATATGGGGAATACCGTTATTATTGTTGAGCACGACGAAGATATTATCCGCAACTGCGATCAGGTGATTGATATTGGTCCCGAAGCCGGTGCGCATGGTGGCGAAGTGACTTTTCAGGGAACCTGCGAAGAAATGATTGCTGAGGGTGAAAGCCTCACCGCCCGATATCTGAATAAAGATCTGGTGATTGAGAACCCGGCAGGACGCAGACCATGGAGGTACAGTATCAGTGTGCACGGTGCGCGTGAGAACAATCTTAAAAATGTGACGGTAAGTTTTCCCCTCAATGTACTTACGGTCGTTACCGGCGTCAGCGGCAGCGGTAAAACGTCGCTGGTGAAGCGGGTGTTTTACGCGGCATTGAAGAAGATTCATGGCGGATACAGTGAAAAGACAGGGCATTACGACCGTCTGGACGGCGATATCAACCGTGTAACTGCTGTTGAACTGGTTGACCAAAATCCGATAGGCCGTTCAAGCCGCTCGAATCCTGTTACCTATATTAAAGCCTACGACGACATCCGCAGCCTGTTTGCCGACCAGCAGTTATCGAAGGTGCGCGGATACAAACCCGGTTATTTCTCATTTAATATTGAAGGCGGTCGCTGCGAAGAGTGTCAGGGCGATGGTTTTGTGAAGATAGAGATGCAGTTCATGGCCGATATCTTTCTGAAATGCGAGAGCTGTGGCGGAAAACGATTTAAAGACGAAGTGCTTGACGTAACCTGGCACGACAAAAATATTACCGAGATTCTTGACCTTACGGTTGATGAAGCCATTGAATTCTTTCAGCATGATACAGACAAGCCCGGCCACGACAACAAAATCTGCGACAGGCTGAAACCCCTGGCAGATGTTGGTTTGGGATACGTTAAGCTCGGACAGCCATCGAGCACATTAAGCGGGGGCGAGGCACAACGCCTCAAACTGGCCTACTTCCTGTCGAAAGGTGCGAATGAATCGCCTACTATTTTTATTTTTGATGAACCGACCACCGGGCTTCATTTTCATGACATCAATAAATTGTATAAGGCGTTTCAGGCGCTTATCGAAATTGGACACACCATAATTGTAATTGAGCACAATATGGATATCATCAAATGTGCCGACTGGATCATTGATATGGGACCCGAAGGCGGCAATGCCGGGGGAACGGTGGTTTGCGAAGGCACACCCGAAGATATTGTGAAATCATCCAAGTCTTATACCGGCGAATTTCTGAAGGCAAAGTTGTAATCAGATTATGAGACATTTTTTGTTAATTTTATCGTTATATGTTGCTTCAGCTATAGCACAACCGGACACAGCACATGTCAAGCACCGGAATTATCCTTCGCTTTCTGCCAACTGGCAATACGGGAAAATTCTTCCGACCAACGATTTTGTAAAAGGAGATAACCTGCTCGGAAAACCTTTGGAGCAATTTCAATCCTATACATTAAAGATGTTATGGCAAAATCCGGGCTATACCGATTGGCAGAAGGTGTTCCGTGCTCCATATTATGGAGCAGGGCTTACCGTTGGGAATTTATATGATTCCAGGGAAATTGGGTACCCCGTTTCACTTTACGGAATATTGGGTATCCCTGTAAAGCGATGGAAAAAACTGGAACTGTATACTGAATTTCAATTCGGTATTGCGGGCAACTGGAAGCATTACGATTCAGTAAGTAATCCGAAAAACCTTGTGATTGGTGGTGGAATTACCGTGCATCTGAATATCGGGATGTTTGCTTTTTATCCCTTGACAAAGAGGCTTGACCTTGGTGCCGGTATCAGCTTTATACATTTTTCAAACGGCGGATTCGAACGTCCGAACCGGGGTTTTAATTTATATGCTCCGTCAGCCGAACTTAAATATCATTTCGGTGGGCGCCCCGATGTTCGATTGGCAAAATCTCCGGGACGTCTACCGCGATCGAACGATTTGTATTTCATGCTTGGATACGGCGATCATCAGCTTAACGAACATGAACTTGATACTAATTATTTTGCAGTTGCCGGAATCAGTGCCATTTACTTCACGCAGCTTTCAAACGCATTCAGGCTGGGTTATGGCGCCGACATCAATTACTGGATGGGACTGAATGCAAATCCTGACGGAACCATTGGCCCTCGCAAAGCAGAGAATTTTACATTAGGTGTAATACTTCAACCGGAGGTTATCATAGACCGATTAACACTGGTCGGAGGTATTGGTATTTATGGTATCCACCGTAACTATGGCAATCTGAAGCAAACCTATCAGCGATTAGGCGTTCGTTATGAATTCTTCAGGAATTGTTCAATAGGAATTAACGTCCGTTCAATAAACTTTATGCTTGCCGAATTTCTTGAATTCAACCTGGGTTACCGCATACGGTGGATGAAATAGGCCTCTCCTGAACAGCATTATCTGAAACATCTTGATATTTAGTATGTTATTATTTAATCGTCGCTCATTATTGAGACTGATTGTAAACATTTTTTTGTTTATATTTTTTTTTGATTTTTTTTGATTTTGTCTGTAATGATGTATATTTGGAGTGGGGGATTTAGTTAATAACCAAATAAATATACATGAATAATCAGGGCATGGATTATTACATCGATGCCGGTAAACGGTCGGTTGCATGGCAGACCTTAATCAGATTCCTGCCTCACCGAAGGGAAAGTAGTATTATGTTGCTTCCTGAGTACTCCCCGGTGGAGCATCGTCAGCCATCATCATGTAGAAAAAATAATTTGAAAACGGTAGTTAGATAAAAGGTTTAACCCATATGAAACACAACATTGCAATACTTGGATTTGGTACGGTAGGACAGGGCTTTTGTGAAATTCTGTTGAGCAAGAAAAATGTGCTGTTTGAAAAATATGGATTTGATTTCAAGGTTGTGGCTGTGGGCGATTTCGTTTATGGAAATGTTTATAACCCCGATGGGCTTGATATTCCGCTGATGCTGGCAGAAGCGGAAGCAAAGAAAAAATTCTCAAAAGACAGCTGCGCCTGGAACAATCTTGAATTGATATCAAATTCGAATGCAACAGTATTGTGTGAACTGACTTATACCGATCTTACTACGGGCGGTCCCGCCATTGAGCATGTCAGAACCGCACTTGAATGCGGAAAGCATGTGGTTACCAGTAATAAGGGTCCTGCCGCATTGAAATATCAGGAATTGAAGGCACTGGCAGATAAAAATAATGTAAAATTCATGATTGAAGGAACTGTGGTTGCCGGTACCCCAATCATTAACCTTACAGAAGGTCCACTGGCAGGTTGCGAAATCTCCAAAATAAGAGGCATACTGAATGGCACGACCAATTATATGCTCACCGAAATGGAAAAAGGAATGGACTATGCAAAAGTATTGAAAGTAGCTCAGAACCTTGGTTATGCAGAAGCCGACCCTGCAGGCGATGTTGAAGGTTATGATGCGCGCGGAAAAGTAACGATTCTTGCAAATGTAGTAATGGGCGCACCGCTTAAAATTTCTGATGTGAGCTGTATGGGCATCACAAAAATTACTTCTGCAGATATTGAAGAAGCTAAAAAACTGGGCAAACGGTGGAAATTGATTGGCTGCGTTGAGAAAAACAATGGCAAAGTAAGCGGATCCGTTGCACCTGAAATGGTAGACTTAAGTCATCCGCTTGCGGGAGTGATGGGCGCTAAAAATGCGCTCACATTTACTACTGATATGCTGGGCGACGTTACTATTGTCGGCCCCGGAGCCGGCAGGATAGAAACAGGATATTCAATATTGACAGACCTTTTAAGAATAGGGAAAATGTAAAAAGTAATAGGTTATAAGTTTATAAGGACACATTTACTAATAGTTACGGTTATTTGAAGTTTGATGTGGCGTAAATTATCGCTTTCGTAGTTTTCGTTCCCTGCAGTATTGAGAACCAAATTTTACAGATATGTATAATGCACCACAAAAAAATTCAGACAGCGCTTTTGCATGGGGCTGTCTGATGTTTGTAGTTGTACCGGCGGTACTTATCGGAATCATCGAAATCGTCGGTTTTCCAAACCGTCAGTACTGGCAGATAGGCGTACTGGCCATTTTGGCCATTGCAGGTGTCGTTGCTGCCTACAGGCGCTACCGTTCTAATCTGAGGCGCAAAAGGCAAGGAGAATGGACAAGCCTGCATGAGTAATCGGGACACGTCCTTATTCTTGCCCTGACATCAGGAACCTCCCTGATTGTTGAAAATCCGTTTAATAAAATTCCCGGGTGCCGGAGCGCCATCCCCTTATTTTCACTTACTTTGTCATCTTAATTAAATACGAAAACCATGATGTTTAAAGGTGCTTACACACTGCTTATCACACCATTCACGAAAGAACTTTCGCTGGATGAAGAAGGATTGAAAATGCTTGTTCAGCGGCAAATAGATGCCGGTATTGGCGGTATTGCGCCCCTGGGTGTTACCGGTGAAAATACCATGATGACTGATGAAGAAGTATATAAAGTGGTTGAGATTATCGTAAAAACGGCCAATGGCAAAGCGAAAATCGCACCCGACGCTTGCTCTACGAGTCTCTGGGAAGCCAAAGAACGTGTACAGCGCTTTGCGGCGATTGGTGCAGATTATATCTCGGTTTTCACACCGTACTTCGTGCTGCCAAAACCTGATGGGCTGATTGATTTTTATGAGAAGCTTGCTGATTTTTCGCCGGTTCCCATTGTGCTTCATAACGCACCCGAGCGCACCGGTGTTGACCTGCTGCCCGAAACTACGGCGTATCTGGCCAAACATCCGAACATCGTCGGTATTAAAGACGGCAACAAAAAGCTTGACCATCTGGCCCGCATCTTATACCTTACCCGTAACGATGATTTTCTTGTTTTTACAGGTAAGGATACTACCGCCTATCCTCTCATTTCCTTTGGAGGTGCGGGCACCTTTACCGTTGCCGGAAATGTGATTCCGGGTGTGATGAAAAAACTCACAGACCTGGCACTGGAAGGCAGGTTCAAAGAAGCTGAAGAAATGCATTTTCAGTATTATGAACTTTTTGAAGCATTCCGTTTTGAATCGAACCCGATGGCGGCTAAGATGGCGCTGAACCTTATGGGGCTTCCCGCAGGCGGACACCGTTCACCGCTTACACCGCTCAGCGAAGGCAAAACAAAAATCCTGAAAGCACTGATGGAAAAAGCAGGACTGATATCTTAGGTAATAAGTAATAGTGAATAGTGAATAGTGCCTGCCCGGCTGTGGCGGGAAAAGTTGAAATAGAACTAACACATTTTCTTTTCCTCTGATTATCAAATTGACTGATTTCCCAAATTGACTAATTATTTTTTGACTTTACAAACTTTACGGACTTTATAAACTTTCGACATTACGACTTTTGACTTTACGGACTTTA
>JBAXND010000061.1 GCA_037133915.1 Bacteroidota bacterium | reverse complement strand
AGAAGCCGGGCTTATGCTTCGGCTTCTTTCAAACTTTTACCGGACAACAGTGTTTTATAATATTCATCAACTGAGTTAAGCTGCTCTAATTGCATTTCATGGTTCTCGAGTTCCTTCTCTGCAATTTGCTGGCGGATTTGAGTAGCCAGAATTTGTTGGTTGATTTGATTTAATTCCAATTTTGACAATTTCGCTTGAAACTGCCATTCATCCAACCTGCGTTTATATCCACCCTGAATTGAAAGAAGACCAGAGTTCCTATCTATAATCCCAATCGCCGTTTGCATCCCATTTACAATTAAATTCGTTGAACCAGCGAATTTTGATCCATCAATTAAATCAGATGTAAAGCCCAAGCCAACTCGGATTTCGGGAATCATGTTAAGTATTGATGCTATAGTTTGAATTATCGCAACTCCATTTTGCAAGCCAACTGAAGTGGCAGATAATGTGTAAGAGGCACTTTCTAAAGAATTCATGAATTCTCTTGACAGGTAATAATCTATTTTCTCCTGAGTTAATTCGACAGAACGATTCAACGCTTCAACATTTTCTTCAGATTCATTAACTTGAAGTTTCCTGACTTGCTTGATTGCTTCCTGGATGTTTATTTCCTGAGTAGATCTGAGCAATGTCAAACTCTCAGCATCTCGTTTTTCAAGTACCGTCAATAATTTTTCGCCAAGCTGCTTTACTTCATTACAGAATTCAACTGCTTTTGCATGAATGGCTCTAAAACGGTAGTTCAAGTTGCCCACTGATGCCTGATCAAGGACAATGCTTAAATCTAATCCGGCAGCGGCAGCCTGCACAAGCAAAGCCGGATCAATAGGAGGTTCAAATAAGGGTAATTGCCGTTCTACCCCTTCAATGTTCATACAATGGCGGATTTTGTACAGGCGGTCTTCAACCAAATCCCAGTAAGAAAGCAGCATATCGTTTACTGGAATACAGAAATGCTGGGAATCAATGCGTGGTAATGGCTCGTCATCCTTTATATATCTGGTGCCATGAACATTGTTATGTTGAATTACATTGTTATGCCCGGGGCTGCCAGTACTTGAATCCCCCGTCTCCATTCTTTTCAATTCTGAACCTGAGAGGGCATAGTTATCAGGTTGCGTATTGAAAGTATATGAGATAGCTTCTTCGAAATGGGCTAAATAACTGAATCCGTTATTTATCGTGTAATTCTCAGCAACAATTTCATTATAGGTCACTTCCTGCATTTCATGCCCGGGCATTTTCTTCGGTCTTGGTCCGAGTATTTCATACGCAAGAATATAGAGCATTGTCGCCTCGTTAATAGATTCCATTGTGTCGCGGCGGAACAATTGATCGCCCCATGCAATAAGGTTATCGATGTATTTCATCACGACTGTCCTTTCATAGGCCACAGGGCGGTAACGTGCAATCAGATGCGGCTTAAACGGATTATCCAGCCATGCCCTTACCTGATCAGCGTATTGAGAAATATTATTCAGAATATTGGCAATATTCTGCTCCTGAACAGCCTGTGTATTTAGCAAATGAAATGGTTTGGTTGTCCAGAATTTTTGCGGACTTTGATCACTTGTAGTATCTGTTGGATTGAAAATGTAGTGGAACCAATGCATGGCTTCTTCAAATTTCTGGTTCTGACTCAACTTGCACGCGATGTACAACGGAGCATGAAAGAACATTTCCCAATTATATATTGAATAACCACCGCCAAAAGCGAAATCTACCGTTTCCGTTTGATAATCGTTGTCAATTTCAACATGGGTTTCCGGTTGGTATTCCGTCGTGAAATTAAAATTATTGAAAGGAGAGTAAGTTTCGGGGGACATCTGTATTTTCCGATTAAGAAGACCATCAATTCCATCTCGGCTCAACTCACGTTTGAATAATGTAGTATATGGATGATAATGTGGAAATACAGAATAATCCAATGAAGACGGACTTTTAGCAATTTCCCATTCAGGTTTGATAAAATAGACTTTGTAATAATCCTGATAGAAGAACGGATGATATAAATGACCATCTGTAATAACACTAATTAAATTCGCATTATCTCCCGTGGTAAAGACAAGATTTGGATAAACACAAGTGGTGGTCAATAGTTTTTGATGATTGTTAGGATTTTTAACATAAACAGGCGTACTATTTATACCAGGCGAGGCAGATGAAAAATCTGAAAAATAACATGCATTGTTATTAATCTGTAATGGATTATTAAGTGCACAATTTTGCATCCAAGAATTTAGGATCGGAAGAGTTTCCGGATCCATTGTCTTGGTGATCTCTTCATACATTATACACAAAGCATCGTAATTCCGGAAAATATCAGCAACTGGGCCAGAAAATCTCACGTTATAATCATTCGAAATATATGACTGGATTTCATAAAAGTTGCCATTGAATTTCATTATTGAGGTTACAGGGTAATCCGTCGTGTTCGGTGGTATCCGGTTGTCATCATACAAATCCTTTGGACTGTATTTGAGATACAGATTAAATTCTAATTCATTATTTGTATTATTATAACCGGGAATAAAAGAATAAAGCTGTGGAAGCTTATGATTGCCAATAATAAAATGTTTCTTTTTAGAAATTTTTATCGGGGACCATCCATTTTTTTTCCGAATACTCCAGGCTGGCTGAATTTCCATATATGGCCAGGGATCCGGGGCAGTTGCAAATGCGTCAATTTTTTTTGCTTTATTGTTTATAACTAGCCAAAAAATATGGAGTTTTCTGTTGTAAACAACAGGAACAACCAGATCGCCCTTAATGTCTAAGTCAATTTTTTCCCAAGCGCTCCAAACATTATAATTCCCGTCATAAACGCGGTAGTAATAAGTATGAGGATGTGAATGCGTTCGTGCAATTACATGAAGTTTATTTATTTTTTTGACAGAATCAACTTCATGGTAAATGCCACTAACAGCCATGTTGGCGACCTCGTGCAATTTATTCAGATACTCTGAAAAAACATCTTCCGCCAATTCTGGGGTAATTTCACCACGGTTCAGTTCATCCTCAAGGTCCTGAAAGAATGGGGTTTTGTCATCTCGTAATTCAGGCACAATCCAATTTTCAGGATAAAGGAAAACTTTGCGGTTTGCTTCCCATATCCTGTAATATTTCATCCATTTCCACTGTGCCCATTCAGGATTTGTTCCAACGGTGACTTGCGATTCTAGGTTTATCATGCATCGCTGCACGAAAAGCTGGACTGATGAAATGGCCTGTTTGATGCGTGAGGTTAGCTGACAGGCGCTCATCTCAACATCAATTAGAAAATACCCATATAAGCCATTCGTATCATGCCAGCGTTTATTTTGCGGTTGCGAAGTAAGTTGAGAGTACATGATAAGATATGACGAGAGCGCTTTGCACTTCGCTTCACGAATAGGCTTTTGAATAGGTGGAAGTATTTCAAGCCATTGGTTGTTTGAAAACCTTGACTTGTATTGGTTGAATACCTCATTCGCCATTTGAAGTTCCTGACTATCCGACATAATCCATGTGCTCCAGTTAAGGAGGGTTGCGGAGTCCACACCAGAGGAATGCATTAGTTCAATTTCGTCCTGAATTGTAGAACTATTTGCAAGATAAATAATAACGTCATTTTGGTTTTGAGACAAACCAAGACTAACAAAGATACCAGTCATTTCTGACTCGGCAACTTTGAACAAAGCTGCTAACTGGGCTGTGAATAACTGTGAATGATTGATCTCATCAAGAAAGTCTGCAAATGAATATCCAATCTCGGTTAAGTAAGAATTATTGACTTCATTAATTCGGATGAAATTCATAAAACTATATATCGGCCTGCCCCCCTGAGAATATTCTACAGGAAAGATTGGAAATGGCCCAAATTGTAAAATATTAAGGAATAGTTTTCGGAGTAGGTTTGCCTTTACCTTTGCCCTTTTGATTAAAATGGAGTACTTATTGATTAATTCAAGGCACAGAAACATCCTTTGAATCGCTGTATTTTGAATATTCAAGGATAGGATGAAATTCCCATCATTATCCGTTAATAAATAGTCACTGTAATCAAATATTCGATATAAAATCTGTCCATAATGGTTTGTTGAATTAAGCGTCTCTTCAATAGCCTCCAGGGCAGTACTAAAAGCTTCGGAAACAGTTTCAGCAATACAACTACGTCTCTGTACCCTATAGAGACATGTGAACAATAGTTGGTAGCGGTATACAATATCCAGATTTGTAAATGTGCCAGGACTTAACTGAAGTATCTCATTGTTGTCGGCCATTGTCTGATCAAAATGCACCCGGAGAAAGTCGTCTGAATTCCCAGGTGAGCTCCATGCTCCATTGACAAGGTTCAGTATTATTTCTATATCCCCTTCATTACTAAATGTATCTATTTCTCTCAAATACTGATAACTTATATATCGCATTAAGTGTTTTAAAAGATAAGGATAGGACACATAATCCGGATTATTTTGGTTTATCAGTACATTTTCCGCATCGGCCAGATCAGAAAGAAATCTGGAAAAATACTGTTTTAAAAACACTCTTTTTTGTTCATTATCCGCAAAGAAAGTCCCCTGATGGATAATTAATTCAATTGCATGGTCAATATCACTTGCATCTGCAAATTCCGGCATTCGGCTCAAAAGAAGCCGGACGGTGTCCTCATAAAGCCCGACATGCTGGCAAAACTTTTTATAGAGTGGTTCAATTTTTTTTCGAATATCTTCAATTGTATTGTTGAAAAAATCGTATTGTTCAAGAAGTGCTGGCCAATCAGATGAGATCTGTGGGAAATTCTCTGTCAATAAGTACCTAATTACGGAAAAATCTAGATCCGTTTTTTTGAGAAGCTCTGCCCATTCGATAAAACGTTCAGTTTCAACGAGGGAATTAAAGACCGCAAGATAGGAGTCTGAAATTGACATCGCAAAAATGTCAGTAATCTCCCTAATGCTAATACCAATAGCTTTAGCAAGAGTTGCATGCCGAAACAATAAGCTCAAATATTCGATTGTAACCATATTACAATCAGGCGGTACCTTAACTGGGAGTAGCGTATCTTCCAGTAATTTCAATTCCGATTCAGTAATCGAAAGAATCCCGGAAAGCAATTTTCTGACCGAGGGGAAGCTGATACTGCCAATTTGTCCCTGATTAGGCGTAAATGCGTCGAATGTACTTGGATCAGTAATAATCGTCTTATTCTGAAATAATCTAAAAAACAATGAATGTTCAGATTTTCCATTGTAGTTTCGTTCTTCCCAGTTGATGTCTCCATAGAAGGCCAGAACAACTTCAAACGGTAAATTGAGTCGTTTCCTGATTTTATCAAAACGCATGATACCTTCTAAGCTAGCCGAAATCTGAGAGCCCGGTGAGACTATCTGATTTCGGAGCAACAGATCTAGTTCCCACATCTGATAGCCTGTAGTGCGCCACAGTCTGAGGAACCTGTGGATTTTATCGAAAGTACCTTCAGTATCAGTTACAAATTTAGCATCACAATCGCAGCTTTCATCTGAAAGATCAATGCCAAGAGGGTTGGTAATATTGCCCTGAGTTATCCATTTAACTCTTAGTAGATCTTGCATTTGGTCGCAGTTAAGACCGCTATACTTCAAAAAATCCATAACGGGCATGCTCACGTTGTAGCCAATACTCCCCCAAACAAGATTGCGGTGATTTAAATTTGAAAAATCTTTCGATTGCAAATCTAGACCGGTAAAATAATATCCTGGAGAACCAATAACCATTCTGTAGTCAACCTCAGTCATTCCGAAGTATTCTGCAGAGATTTGCGCGTCATCTACTGCATTTATATTTCTAAAATCCTCCATCAAATTAGATTTGTTCATCCCCATTTTTTCCAGAAATGTTCTTGTTATGGTCTGATTCAAATTAAAAGAATTATACATCGGGAAGTACGATTTTTTAATTTTATCGTACGCCACGTCGTTAACATGTTCAGGGATTGCTTTTAGTTCAGCCGCCTGTAGAGTTGTCTGACAGAAACCCAGATTGGGTGTAACTTCATTTTCAAGAATCTCACAAGCTAGGTCAATATATGGCATCGGAGTGTCAGTATTCGGACAATTCAATTTGATTTCACCAATATCCGGGCGTCGGTCAAATAATATATCTTTAACTGTTCGCCCTGATTCCTCTGAGGCGATTCCATCCAGAAAGGTCAATAAATCTACAAGATATGCCGACGGACTGAGAACTGACCGGCATTGTTTACAATCACAATAGTCAAGTGATCCAAACAAAGTTTCAAGATTGGGAAATTGCTCATTCAGGTGTTCAATAATTTCAGAACTGATGGCAGGTGAAATAGCTCTCGGATTTGCAATATTGAGCTCAGATTTTAAATTCGTAAATGCCGCCAATGCATTTGAATATCGCAAAGTTGCAATGCTGAAAACCTTTTCTGCATCATCTTCCGAAATATTGCGGGCAGCAAGTCGTTGCTTAACATTTCCGTTTCCTACAAAATACAAGTGTCCAGAACTATGAATATGTTCATCAAGTAAGGCCACGGCTGTATCAGGATTGGGAGCCATCTGAAATACTCTCTGTACCACTGCCGCTTCATTTAGAATTTGTTTCTTTTCTTCTTCCCCATAACCTACTGTTGGGAATACGTCCTTTATCTTACTTGTAAATAGACTGAAATTTTGAGGTGGACTATAAATAAAATTTTTAATCAGATTGAAATGCGGTAGGTTGTGGTAGCCACTTCTTTCGGCTCTGGCAATAAAGGCCACGTCAGGATAGAGTTTTTCAAGATTACTATAAATCTCCTTCGCATAATTATTCGTTTTTTCGTAAACCGTTTCACCAGCCGTATCAGAGGGGTATCCATTCTCTCCATAGCTTGCAATTATTGTCGCCCAATATTCTTGAGGGTTTGCTGCAAGGTTACGGGTGGGTGACGGATATCCAAGAGCACCATTAAGATGATTAATTATCATCGGATGGTTCTTGCTGATTTTCCCAAACTCAAATGTTCTTATTACTCTTTCTACATTATTATTTCCATCATTTGGAATCTGCAATCGAAGCTCTTTGCTAAATTCTTCGAGATCGGCATTTTTATCCAGAAGTATTTGAGCAATTTGCAATTTCTGTCCGTCAGTAAAAACTCCGCCGGAAATATCAATCAGCGATCTTATACTTGAATTACCCACCAGTAAAGGCTCGTCGAGTTTTATTGCCTGAGATAAAATAACCAACTGAGTGTTTAGTAGAGCCAATAGGATTTCGAAATCTTCTGGTCCACCAGCAGAAATCAATCTCTTTTTCACTGCATGTGTCATAATTTCAGTACGAAGGTCTATGTCAAGTAATGAAATTCCAACAATAGTTTTTGAGATTAGATTTGAATAAAATATCTCATGGTTTTCATTGCTGCCGGGAAGTAGATTCTCTGGCAGGTTTATTGGATATCCCTGATAAATAAATGCAAAGAAAAATTTAAGGTCAAATTCTGGTTCACTTCTAGACTTGAAACATCTGTATGATAGCAAATATTTACCCAGACTGTCCAACGACATTCCGGAAGCTTTGGCAACAATGGAAAAATCTTCTCCAGAAAAATCGTCCAGATTCTCAACCGCATTATTAAGTTTATCGGTATAAATCTCTAAAAGAGTTTTCTCCTGACTGTACAAGAAACTGATGTTAAAATCAATTACTGTCTCATGTGAAGATTCATTCACTGTAAAATATTCTGAATTTGACACGAAAGGAGGATTATAAAGTTGTGTAAAAATACAGAACTCACTAAGCGGAATCAACCCAGAGGCACTTTGAACGGTTGGCTGGCGGTAAAGTATGTAATATGATCCGTCTGAGTATGATAGCGCTTGCCCCAGAAGAACATTCGTTTTGTCTTTATTATTGTACTGATAAGCAATTACTAACTTTCCGGCTACAGGTGTTGAAGTGTCATCTGTTACTTTCCCTCTAATCCTATAAAAAACTCCAAGCTCACTGTTGATTGCATCGATGAAAGCGCTATTAATTTCACAACCCAATGATAAACAATGAGATTTTGAAAATAGATGAATCGCTTCTTTTGTAGTGTAACCAATGGTTCTTGAATCAGACTCATCCTGATTTATTGTGTAGCCAAGAAGTGACAGTATTTGTTGAAGCTGATAAACATGCTCAGGGTTTGAACCTGAAAAATCGGCGGGAAGAAGGTAGGATCTCATAATGTTATATATTTTAGGGTTAAAGTACAATTAACTCGTTTATTCAAAATACAGTATAGAGCAGCATGCTCTACAAAGTATGGATTAATTTCTTCCATCAGTAAGATTAGTAGGATAGCGCCGTATTTTTAGACTGTAACAGAAAAGTCGTCAAACATTTTCATTTTGCTTGTTACCAGCAAAAGAAATTTAAATGCCTAATTTCAAAAAGCAACTCATCTTTGTATAAAATCGTGAACTTGTATATCAAATGGTATTGAACTATGTGACGGGCTAGTATCAATCTTCGATGCTGAAATTTGCCCATTTTGTAGGCAAAGCTCAATTTTCACTTGTATTGACCCAGCCAAATCTTTCGAGCAAAGGTGATACATCATGCTTTTTTTATTTGTCGTTTTAAAAAAATCAATGACCCGTTTTAAAAAATTCTGTTTTTGAGGCTGTATAAAAAATCCAAATTCAATTTTACTTACATCAAGGCTCGCAAGATCAAGCATTATTCCCGGGACGGATTTGTTTACACTGGTCACAATCTCGTTTTGTCGTAAAATAAAATCAGTACGAGCTTTAATTACCTCAGAGAGCACATGCTGACAAATCTGTTCTAACGACAAATACTTTTTTCTCATCGGGTTTATTGACCGGGAATTGTTTTGGATAACAAACTTAATATTCTTGCTAAGCCTTCTGGCATTGGCGCTTCACTCGCATGCAATGTTATATCAAGTGAACCACTTCGATTGAGCACTGATTCACTGGATTTGCTGCTGGTCACGTTCCCCTTTAGTGAAATGTCAACAAATTTTGACAGTATCCCAGCAGCACCTATTGTCACATCGCCGCCGCCTTCAGTTGATTTTTTTATTGTCTGAACCTGGCTGATCTCATATTTGAAACTTGTGGTAAACGAATCAATTCTTATATGAGGTATTGGCACCATTGAAAGCAAAGGCGCATTAATTTTTGTTTCCACCGTGCTGGTTGCCGCTGACTGTCCTGTAGATTCGGATGCAGTTTTAACAGTAAACTCGATTGAGTCTTTTTTAAATTGCTCAATAAAATCTTTGGTTGTCTGGGTGGCAACCGTCTGTGCTTTAATCACGCCCAATAAGGGAGCGGAGACAATAAATTCCAATGGTAATGCCTGAAATTCTGCTGCTGCAAAGACTTCATTTGTTGTGGCCATGATTTTTGGGTGTTAGGTTATTATTTTTCAAGATTAGTTGTGATTGTTGCCTGGCTTAACGAGGTTAATAGTTTATCAAGACCGGCAGGTAGTGGCTGCCGGGTAATATTGACTTCAATGGAAATAGTGCTTGAAGATTTATTCGATATAAGAGTATCAGGATCTCCACTTGTCACAGTGCCTTTAAAACTTACAGGATCCGAGACAAGATACCAAGGCCTATTTGATTCATCATATTTGACATCTTGATTGCCGGCCCTTTTCATATTTTCAACTTCAGAAGCTTGTAATTGGACATGTTTTTCGATGTCCTCTACCTGAAAGCTCATTTTTACATTGGCATTATCAATGGAAAGTGGTGTAACCGGAATTAGTGCAAGAGCGGGAATACTTACCTCAACTGATTTTCCATTTTCATCTTTGAAGCGAAAATGTTGAATATACATTTGCTTTGCGTCCTGTGCTTGTTCTTTTGAATGTCCAGCGTCATCAACTCCAATATGAGGATAACCGATTTGCAAAACAAGATTTAGGAAACTTCTCGCCGAATGTACCTGAGCTTTGAATAATGCGTCGAGTGGTGCTAACAATGCTTGAGATAAAGAAATTTTCTCGAGCGAGGCCGGAGCAATATTCGTAAGTGTATTTTCCTTATCAGCCATTTTTCCTACTGTTATATTTAGCCTGAAATAGTACGTTCTATTAACAATATAGAACTATTGATTTATATCAGGACAAAACCACATTTATCTATTTTTAACGCAAATATGAATAAATTATTTTATACCGTATGTTAAGTTAATGTGAATTATATATAAATTAATTGCTAATTTATTGTTAAATATATTATTATCTACAAAGTAGAAAAAAGTTGCTCAGAAAAAATAAATATTTCAGGCCTACCTCTGGGGTAACCCTTACCCCCTGAATTGATATCAATTTTGTGCAATACTTTTTAAATCTTTAATCATGGAAAATATGGTCTTCACCCAGCTATCAATACAAGAAATTCGATTGCTACTACGAGATGAGATACAGCAGGCACTAAAAGAATATTCCGAGAAAATCCGAAAAGAACCTGATAATGATCTACTGGATATTAAGCAGGTTGCTATAAAGCTTAAAATGGCGGTTCCGAGTATTTATGGACTTGTTCATCGCAGGCAGATTCCACATATTAAGCGAGGGAAGAAACTCATTTTTGAAAAGACTCAGATAGAGCAATGGCTTCAGAATGGTCGGCAAATGACTCTTGGCGATTCATCGAAAAAATCTGACGAATATTTGTTTCATAAAAATCACCTTGATCCATAATGCGTCATCGCCAAAAGTAAATTAATATAAATAGAGCAATTCCAACGAAACTACCTGGAAAGTCAAATGTCACAGAGTATTTCAATTATAAAACGTCACACATGAAATTATAAATGGAAAATCAATTTTCACAAAAACGGTTTGCAAAATTGAGCCCCATAGAAACTAACAATCCATTTTAATAGAAATAAAAACCGCTAAATGAGTATAAAATATAAATTGAAAATAATCCAGCTATGAAAACAACAGGAGTTAGAGTAGAAGTACCGATTGAATTATACCAAACGCTTGTAGAGATTCAACAAACAAGATGGCAAGAAAGTGGAAAGAAACCGTCCTTGTCAGCGATTATCATTGATCTATGCACTTCTGGACTCGACTCGGCATCAAATAATACAATGTTAGGCAACAACGAGATAAAAAACAATCCTAACGTTTCGTTGATTTCAAACAGGGCTTATATACCGGGAGAAAAGCGAAATAAGCAGATGGAGCAATACTATTGCCAGATGGACGCAACACTGAACCAGCGGGCACTTTCGCTACGCGCATTGGAAAATGAACTGATGGAGGCTCGTGATGATTTTTTTCAAAAACAAAATGAATTTATCATAGGAAAAGAAATGTCTGTCACAAAAAATCAAGCGGGGCCGGAGCAAATCATCGAATTGAAAATGTCCAAAATCGAGTTAGCCCATAAACAACAGACTATTGAAACCTTGAAGAAAGAAATTGCCAATAACCAATCAATCATTCTCAAGTCTTTAGGAAACCTTGAAACTTCAGTAAAAAAGCAAGAAAAGCAAGCCCCGACAATCTGGGATCATATTATTCCGTGGATTCCAGTGCTCGTGAATCTAATCGGCTGGTATATGGCAATGGGTAAAATTAACGGGAAAGCTGATCTAAGCGGATTAACCGGTCATATAAGCGAAGTTCTCAAAGGAATCGATCCGGAAAACCGGCAAAAAGTATCTCAAACGATAATGGACGCGGTTCAGAATATAATAAAAAACCAAACGACTCCCTTAAAAAGCGCCTCAAAGGTTGAATCAGGGGATGCTGAAAAGCGTGTCAAATAAGGGTTTCCAATACAGAAATAATTCTGAACAAAAATCAGTTCAATTTCTTGTACAGAAAAACATTTTCTATTTCACTGATTTTATTATTGTTGCAAATAAGTGTACACTTGCTTAATAAATGTACATATGGCATTTCGGAGTAAAATCTGTTATAAATCTGGAATTCTATTGCGCTCACTGTACAAAACTGTTGATTTCAGCGTTAATTCTTAATAAATGTTGTACACTTTCTTGAAATATAGAAACATTATGGGATTTCCCTACGCAAAAAGTGTACAGATAACCGCCAAGCAAGCAAAACAGTGGAACCATGCAAATTTTACAGCTGTTTCAAACCCTGTTGCGCTGCATTTTTTAATTGCCTAGATTTTTTTTTACTAATTATCATCGGCGTAAATAATATTTTGTATTCAATTTGGAATTTGACTCCCATTTTATAAAATGTTTGCCTGATTTATCTGAAATAATTTCTCAAATGATATCAATTTGGAAAATGAATTCCACATTAGCTAATTAAAAATTCGTTTGCAGATATTTTGTGGACTGTATGCAGCATAAAAATCCATCACTTACTCAAGTGGCTCATCGAATTTTTTCCTCTGCGCACAAAACTATATTGCAGAAGCCGGCCTTTTTTATAAAAAAGTAAAAAGCTGTGATTAAATTTTTATTTATTGCCTATCGGGGGATGCAAATTGTAATGAAGTTATTACTGAAATGTATTTCTTTGCACTTAGTCTTTCATCAAGCAATGATTTTTCTCTCAGAAAACAACACTATAAAAAAAACGAAGTCAATAATTTCATTGAAGCTCTCGTCCTGAAAACCAAAATAAACAATTCTGACTTTGAATCCAAAATTTAAAACGCAAGTATTACAATCTTGACGTTCATTTTATCACCTCAAGAAATTTTAAAAACTGTAGCAGCAAGTTTATGCGAAAAAAAATCATTGTCAGCGGGATTCCGTATTATTTCTGAATAACATTAAATAATATGAAGGACAGAAAGGGGTTTTATGGAATATTGCCAAGGCAAATTCTATTTAGTTCAATATTTTTGGCGCGTGTAATACCTGATCTCTTTCCTTGTCAATGCAACCACCTTCATAGCGGCACACGCCTACTCGTGGAGAATTCACAATGGGTAAAGTTAAGAAATCTTTATACCCTGGGCAATCCTGAGTATGGTGATCGGAACATTCTGCGCAGTATCTTCCCTCATCATCAAAAAGATCATGGATTGAAAAAATATTCACTGCTGGTTTTGTTTTACAACTATCGCAAAGAAAATTAATGGGCTCGTTCCGAGACAAAATAATAATATTTTTTTTCATCGCCAGGCAGATGCGGCCAATCACAGAGACAAAAAGTTTAGTAGGATTGATACTATCATACTGATAAAGCCAATTCATACCTTGGATCATGCATTGCCCTAATTCCCATTTCATCGCAAAAGATCCATGAATATCTTTAAAACAGCTCTCATGCCCACAGCAATCAAGCCAGATGTTCCTAAGAAAGTGATCTAACTGGCGAAGTGTACAATTATCTTTAACGAGTAAGTGCAGAAAATAATCGCCTGACTTAATCTTGATATAAAAAGCAGATGCGCGCATTGACGGTCTGGTTTGCACTTGTTCTTCAAGATGGCCAGAAAGGTGCTTGGTTAATTCCTTCTCGCCAATTAGTTCATTACAATAAATGCACTTTCCTAGTAAATTCATTTCTCTATTTGCAATTGGTATAACAGCAAAGTTATCATTATTTCTGGGGGGAACGAAAATCGTTATGCGAAAACAAATATCGTGATGCAATTCTCTTTTGCCTTGCAATTTTACTGTGAACCGTAATGCACAAAAACTATTGCTCTGATTTTTTTTCTAACTGCGCATTTTTTTTTCACTGTTGTTTCAAAGTTTACTATTTTTGAAGTGCAGGTGTTCATCCTAAATGAATAAAAAACGCCCTTTGCGTTACTCTATTGTTACCCGCCTCACGCAACTAACTGATATTTAGCCATAATTCCAACTCCCACGTCGAGAAGCGAATCTCCGTCAAGGTCGCTGAGTGCTGCGCCTCTGAATGAATGCCCGAACCCGGGCATACTGTATGTCCATTCAATGGAATCTGTCAATGATACTGCGGCTACCATATGGGCACTGGTCACTACAATTTCCATTTCTCCATCACCGTCTATATCGCCCATGGATGTAGGCGAACCGATATAGCCGCCGTAAACGGGAATACTATCTTTCAAGAGTAAGCTGCCGTCTTCACCATTCATTACATACAACCAGCCGTCGTATGAACCTATTGCCAGTTCAGGCTTTCCGTCATGGTCGAGGTCGCCGAAGGAGGCGCCGTGATACATTACATCTTTCGGGTAATGCTGTTCCCACAGCAATGAATGATCGTCGCCACGGTATGCGAAAAATGCGTCGTTCGTTCCAAACGACCAGTTCGCTACAAAGAAATCCAGCTGTCCGTTGCCGTCAAGATCCAGAATGACAGGTTCGGTTTGTATCCAACTATTGGGGTCAACGTCAAAGGCATAATTAAGGCTGCCGTTTTCGGCATTCAGGCAACGGACTGTTCCGCCAAATTCACCATGCAGAATTTCCATTTTGCCGTCGTTGTCCAGATCACCAAGAGTAGGAGGGGAGTCGCTTCCGTTGCTCATGGCTTCCCATATTTTTCGACCGGTAACACCGTTGAAACAAAATGTTTTCGCTACACAACTCGATGGTAAAATAACCTCAAGTGTATCATCATTGTTCACATCATAAATAGTAGGCGCTACATCGTTACAGCCACCGGTATTGAATTTCCACAGCAGCGAGCCGTCTTCGGCATTGAGGCAGTACAGCGAACTGTCGTTGCGGTATGTGCTGAAAACAATTTCCGGTTTCCCGTCCTTGTCAAGATCGGCAGAGGCGGCATTTCCAAATGACACATCTTTTAAATCGTACCACCACTTGATTTTCGGAACCTGACCATTCAGGTTAACGTTTATTACAAGCGTCATCACTAAAATGAATAATTGTTTTTTCATAACGTTATATTTAGGCAAAAGTCAAAAGTCAAAAAGTCGAAAGTCAAAAGTCAAAAAGTCGAAAGTCGAAAGTCAAAAGTCAAAAGTCGAAAAGTCAAAAGTCGTAAGTCAAAAGTCGAAAAGTTCCGTCCCGCACTTGTTCCACTTTCGACATATTACCTTTTACCTAATGCAATTTAATGACTTTTTCATAAGCAAGCTGTTTTTTGTCGTTTGTGAATTTAATAAAATACACGCCTGGTTGAATATCCCCAAATTGCAAATTATAATTGTGCAGAATTATTGGATTCAAAAATACTTTATTTATAATTTGTTCGCCAATCGCTGAAAAAACTTCTATTGAAGATATTTCATCAGAGGATGAAATATTAATTGATTGTTCAAATGGATTTGGGAATATCTGCAAATATTTATCTTTTAGTAATGGGTCATTATAACCTATTGATGGATCGCGGATTAAATAGAATTCCATTGGGAATTGGGTTTGACTTCCCCAGTTATATGGTGGCGCTAATACGTGATTATCCAGGCGCATATTAAACTGTTGAATAAAATTGTCATTGTTTACTAAGAAGAAATAGTCATTCTGAATGCGTGCATAATTCACATAACCAACAGGTGGTGGAAGTGAGACATTGAGTAAACTTGAATCCCAACTTATTGTTATTGGATATTGGTAATTGATTGCATACACATAAAGTTGATGAGATCCTAAAAAATCTAATGCAGAGACTTTAGTTGTATCACTATTAGGATTGCCAATGAACACATTAAATTTGGAATAGTCCATGTGAACAGGTCCTTCTCCAAAAATAGTATCTACACCAGTCGAGGTTGCCAGAGTATCCCAGATAGCCCATATTGTATCTTTTGCGCCGGTAGCATCCTCAAATGCAATATGGAATTTCCATTGTGAGTATTGCGCTTCCGAAAATGTGCTTAATAGACACAATATGAAAATAAGCGCAAGTTTTTTCATGACCTTCGACCTAATTACCTGCAATCAACCCACCCACCCCTAACCCCTCCAGGGAGGTGAATATTTCAATGCTACAAGTCTTTCGACTTTCGACTTTCGACTTTCGACTTTCGACTTTTGACAAATTACCTATTAACTGTTTTTCCCATCATCTCTACCAGCTTCACTGTTTCAACCGCTTCTTTCACATCGTGCACCCTTAGTATATCCGCACCTTTCAGCAATGCAATGGTGTTAAGTACCGAAGTGCCGTTTAAGGCATCATCAGGCTGTATGCCGAGGGTACGGTTTATCATTGATTTGCGTGAAAGTCCTGCCATCATTGGAAGATCGAAGAACCTGAAGTACTCAAAGTTATCTAATAATGTATAATTATGTTCCACTGTTTTGCCAAATCCGAATCCCGGATCCAGAATAATATCGCACACTCCCATACTGCGGAGCTTTTCAAGGCGAACAGAAAAATACATAGAGATTTCTTTTACAATATTGTTATAGTGCGGATTAATCTGCATGGTTTCCGGCGTACCCTGCATATGCATCAAAATGTAGGGCACGTTCAGTCTGGCTATGGTTGCGAACATGTTTTCATCCATATCGCCTCCGCTGATGTCGTTGATAAGTGCCGCACCATGGTCTACTGCAAACTCAGCAACGACTGCATGATACGTATCAACCGAAAACACGGCATCAGGAAATGTGTCCGTAAGTTTTTTCAGTGCAGGTTTCAATTTGCGGCATTCATCTTTTGGCGAAAGGCCTTCTGAGCCCGGTCTTGTCGAAACCGCGCCGATATCTATAATAGCAGCTCCTTCAGAAAGCATCTGGCTTACGCGGGTTTCCCATTGCACTTCAAGGGGGTGACGGCTGCCTTTATAAAAAGAATCGTTCGTTATATTCAGAATGCCCATCACCAAAGGTTTGGAAAGATTGAGCAGCCTTCCCTTACAATTAATTGTTGTCTTTTTTGAATCCTGCATTATAAATCTTAAATTATTATATTTGCACACAGCTTGACTGTAACAAACTGATTGCTAAATTAACTATTTTTATAATGACAAACACCTCCGGGCAATACGACGCAGTTTCATCCTACTGTCGTGAGCTGTACATGAAGAAAATGCGCGACTACGGCAGTTCATGGCGCGTACTCAGACCTTCGTCACTTACCGATCAAATCATGATTAAGGCCAGGCGTATCCGAAGCATCGATGAAAAAGGAACGCAGAAAGTAAATGACGGCGTAAAGGGAGAATTTATCGGCATTCTCAATTATTCGGTTATGGCCCTGATTCAAATTGAACTCAACAATTATGAGGATATAAATCTTGGAATGGATGAAGGTCTGAAATTGTATGATAAATATGTTGCTGAAGCCAAGAAACTCATGGAAGATAAAAATCATGATTATGGCGAAGCATGGCGCGATATGCGTATCGGAAGCATTGATGATATTATACTGATGAAACTTCACCGCATTAAGCAGATTGAAGATAACAAAGGCGTAACAAGTGTTTCTGAAGGTGTGGAAGCCGGTTACTTTGATATGATAAACTATGCAGCCTTTGCGCTGATACTGATAGATGAGAATGAACAATGAACAATTAGTAATTAATCCCAACTCATAACTCAAAACTAATAGCCATTTCCATAAAATATTTTATATGAAATTCTTACGTAACTTCAGCAGGATTCTTATCGGATTGACGTTCATTTTTTCCGGCTTTGTAAAAGCGGTTGATCCCATGGGCTCCATGTATAAATTTAAGGAGTATTTTGAAGCCTTTGGTATGAGTGGTCTTGCCGGTATGGCACTGTTTCTGGGCGTACTGCTTTTCCTGTGTGAATTTATTCTTGGCTTCTCATTTTTGTTTAATGTAAAGATAAAGGTCACGGCATGGCTGATGCTGTTGTTTATGACCTTTTTCACTGTTCTGACATTTATTCTTGCTATCAAGAATCCTGTTTCTGATTGCGGCTGTTTTGGAGACGCCATCAAACTCACCAACTGGGGCACGTTTTATAAGAATATTGTGCTGATGGCTCTTACGCTGATTGTATTTTTTCAGCGAAAGAAGTTCGTTAATAAATTCGCAGATGTAGTGCAGCTTTCTGTTCTTGGACTGGGCGCAATCATCGTGCTCGGAATTGGTTATTATTCATACAATCATCTGCCGCTTATTGATTTCATGCCCTGGAAAAAGGGCGCCGTGATTGCCAAACAGATTCTTCCGCAAAATGAAATAGCCGAAATCAAGCTCATCTATAAAAATACTGAAACCGGTGAGATGCTCGAATATACTTCAAAAACGCTTCCATGGCAGGATACGGTGTTTTTCAAAAAGCTTGTTTTCGTAGAACAAAAAAAGAAAATAATTCAGGAATACAAGGAAGCGCCGATTCATGATTTTATGATTGATGATGCAGATAAAAATGAGCGGAACGCAGAAATTATAGGCAATCCGAACTACCAGTTCTTATTTATCAGCCACGATCTGGGCAGTGCAGATAAAAGCATATTTCCGGCACTGAATGAGTTTTATGCACAATGCCGGAAAGACAGCATCTCCATGGTGGGGCTGTGTGGTTCATCGTTCAGGGATATCGATATTTTCAGGCTGGAGAATAAAGCCAATTTCGATTTCTTTACTGTTGACGAGACCGCATTGAAATCTGTGGTACGTTCCAACCCCGGGCTGGTGTTGCTTAAAAACGGCGTGGTGCTTGATAAATGGCACTACCATGATTTCCCGACCTATGAACAGTTCAAAAGCAACATGCCAAAGTATGAAGAGTTGTTGAAACAGGTGAAAGCTAAAAAATAATTTTAAATTCTAAATGTTGAATTTTAGATTAATTGAAGTTCAAAGGACTCTTACAGTAAAATATTTTAATTTAAAATTCACAATTTAAAATTCATCATTTTGTTCAGGTTTATCCTCAAACGTCTGTTCTACGGTTTGCTCGTGATGTTCGGGGTTATCACCATTGTCTTTTTGTTGTTTAATGTATTACCTGCTGATCCTGCCCGTATGATGCTCGGACAGCGTGCGGATATTGCTTCCATTGAAGCTATAAACCGCGATCTGGGGCGCGACAAGTCATTGATTACACAATACCTTAATTATTTGAACGACCTTTCGCCTATTTCCGTGCATAACTTCGCCGACAGCAAAAGCTACTGGTACAATGATTCTACGAAATACAGTCCATCGGCGCGACTTTTCAAAATATCGTCGCGGCACGAAATTATAATTAAGGAACCCTATTTGCGCCGCTCGTATCAGGGCAAGCGCAAGGTTTCGGAAATTCTCGCTGAGGCCTTTCCGCAAACGGCGCTGCTTGCTGTAATTGCCATGCTGTTTGCATCACTGGTAGGAATAACAACAGGCATTATCTGTGCTATTAAAAAAGACAGTTGGTTCGACCGTGCAGCCACAGTGCTGTCGGTTTTCGGAATGTCGCTGCCATCGTTTTTTGCCGCGATTCTTATAGCCTGGATATTTGCGTTTATCTTATCGGAATACACTCATTTGAGCATGTTTGGTAGTCTTTATACGGTTGACGATTTTGGTGAAGGAGAGCATCTCGACCTTCGGAATATTATACTCCCGGCCATAACCCTGGGAATAAGACCGTTGGCGGTTATTGTGGAGCTTACGCGCAGTTCCATGCTTGAAGTACTTTCGCAGGACTACATACGTACGGCGCGAGCCAAGGGATTGCGGTTTTACAAAGTAGTAACACGACATGCCCTGAAAAATGTGATGAACCCGGTTGTGACGGCTATTTCGGGATGGTTCGCTTCACTGATGGCAGGAGCGGTTTTTGTTGAATACGTGTTTAACTGGAAGGGAATAGGCGTGGTGATTGTCGACGGACTCAATAAATATGATTTCCCGGTGGTGATGGGCGCCTTGTTGGTTATTGCGGTATTGCTCGTGCTGATAAACATTCTTACCGATATCATTTACGGTTTCCTTGACCCAAGAATACGGCTGAGCGGTTAACAGGTAATAAGTAATAGGTGACAGGGAATAGTGAACAGTTCGACAATTCAATAATTCAATAATTCAGCAATTATCAAGTAATTTGCAACTGTTAGCTGAGGCAATTATACATTATTTAAAAAATATTTGCTGCTTAATAAAAAAGATATATCTTTGCATTCGCTTTTCGAAGCAGTTCTTACAAATGGTTCGGTAGTTCAGTTGGTTAGAATACGTGCCTGTCACGCACGGGGTCGCGG
>JBAXND010000060.1 GCA_037133915.1 Bacteroidota bacterium | reverse complement strand
CTGTTTCCGGTTCGAATCCATTAATAGTTTCAGGCGAATATTTTTGGGATACCGATCCGGGTTTTGGAAGTGGTACTGCCTTATCTTCCATTTCAGGAAATGTGATAGACCTGACCCAGATTATGAGCACTTCGGGTTTAACCCTTGGTATTCATCGTTTGTATATTCGTACTAAAGACGACAATGCCAAATGGAGCCATACGTACAGCAGTCCTGTATGGATAACGCCACCGGTTTCGGTTACGAATCCATTGATAGTATCCGGTGAATATTTTTGGGATACCGATCCCGGATTTGGAAGCGGTACTGCCTTATCTGCCATTTCAGGAAACGTAATAGACCTGACTCAGGTTATGAATACCACCGGATTACCGTTGGGCATTCATCGCGTGTATATTCGTACAAAAGACAACAGCGGCAGGTGGAGTCACAGCTATAGCAGTCCTGTTTGGATAACGGCCAACACTGTGAGCATGGTTCCGTTAATTGTGGCCGCCGAGTATTTTTGGGATACCGATCCCGGATTTGGAGCCGGGCAATCGTTGCCGATTACGATGATAAATACGGTTATTGATGAGAATTCAGTTGTGGCATTATGCGGTCTTACCACAGGCGCTCATAAACTTTATATCCGAGTTAAAGATGATTCTAAAAAATGGAGTCATTGCCTGATTAAAGATGTAACGGTTACGAACAACGGTCAACCATCGGTTCTTTCAATAAGTATCAGTATTGCAGCCAATCCTTCAGGAACTACTTGTGCCGGTACGCCGGTTACCTTTACGGCTGCCCCGGTCAATGCCGGAACAAGCACCTTGCAATGGAAAGTAAATGGGGTTAACGTGGGCTATAATAGCCTTTCATACACAACAACCACTTTGTCGAACAATGATATTGTAAGCTGTGTGCTCACCTCAAATTCAAGTTGTGCCAGCCCTTCGGTTGCGACATCCAATGCACTTACCATGTCTGTGAATCCTGCGATAACTCCGTCGGTACTTATTTCAGCATCGCCATCGCCGACAGGCAGTGTGTGCGCCGGAACAGCGGTTACTTTTACCGCAGCACCTACCAATGGCGGAACTCCGGTGTATCAATGGAAACTGAACGGAAGCAACGTGGGCTCAAACAGTATTTCATATGTGAATGCCGGTCTTGCAAACAATGATGTTATCTTATGTGTGATGACTTCCAATGCCAGTTGTGTCAGTCCTGCCACGGCAACATCGAATTCCATTACAATGACCGTTACACCCGTTGTTGTGCCATCTGTTTCAATAAACCCATCGATTGCCGGTGCTATTTGTGCCGGTACTGCTGTAACTTTTATTGCATCACCCATCAATGGAGGAACTCCTTCATATCAGTGGAAACGTAACGGAATTGATGTGGGTACTAATGCTGGCACCTACGTAAATGCTGCACTTGCGAATAATGATGTTGTTTTATGTGTGATGACCTCAAATGCAAACTGCGCGAGTCCCGCGATAGCCACCTCCAACGCTGTTACTATGACTGTTAACCCTATGCTGACACCTTCAATCTCGGTTTCCGCATCAGCAAATCCTTCTTGCCTGGGATTCAGCGACAGCTATACAGCAAATATTTCAGCCGGTGGCACGACTCCGGTATATCAGTGGAAAGTGAATGGCAGCAATCAGGGCTTAAACAGTTCAACATTTTCATATCAACCTTCAAACAGCGATCAGGTTTTATGTGTATTAACTTCAAACGAAACCTGTGTTTATTCTTCAACAGCAACATCAAACAGCGTCAGCATGAGTGTGAGTGCCTGTCCGCAAAGCTGGATAGGAGTGGTTGATTCTAACTGGAATGTAAGCGCTAACTGGTCGGGAGGGCAAGTACCTCTGGCAGGTGCAAACGTCAGTATTCCGTCGGGAATGCCGCATCAGCCGGTGATAACAGCCGCCGGAGCGCACTGCGACAGTTTGTTCATTGCTTCCGGTGCCATGCTTGCATTACAAGACTCTAATGCCATTGATGTTTATGGAAACTGGGTTATGGAAGCCGGTTCGGTTTTTATTCCCAATAAGGGCAGCGTAAATTTTAAAGGCTCGACCACGCTTGATGCCAACTCAACCCTGCAATTGCATGATTTGTTTGTTAATCCCGGAAACTCTCTGAGCATTGTTGGCAATGATGTTCTGAAAATAAGCGGCGATTTTATTAATAATGGCTCGTTCATCCCCGGTGTTTCTAAAATAGTTTTTGATGGTAATTTAACGCAATCCATTAAAATGAATGGTGCAGCGTTCTACAAAGTTGTATTCGATAATACGGCGGCAGGTTGCAACGATATTACGCTTCAGGATAATCTTACGTTCACTGACAGTGCTGCCTTTATTCAGGGCGTGCTTAATTATGGGGTGCCCTCGGCCAGATTCACTGTTCCCGATAATGCTGTATGCAACAGTGGCAATGCCGGCAGTTATGTGAACGGAGAAGTTGTGAAACAGGGTAATGATGCTTTTATTTTTCCGATTGGAGATTGTTACTGGGCGCCTCTCGGTATTGATGCACCTTCAGTAAATTCATCGATAACTGCGGTATATTATGCTGCTGCAGCACCAAACAGCAGCGACCCGGCTGATTTGTGTAATGGTGGCGGACTTGATCATGCAAATACGGTTGAATACTGGGATGTTACTACCGACAATGCGCATCCCCAGGTAACGCTTTACTGGAAAGACGGTACGCGCAGCAATATTTATTCGCTTGTGCAGACTGAACTGATTCACTGGGAAGATTGTGGCGGAACCAATAAATGGATGACAAAAACAGGACAAAAAGGTGGTACCGTTAGTGATGGATGGATAAAAAGTGCGGGCGTAAGTTCGTACAGCCCATTCACATTTGGCACTTCCGTGAATACGCCGCTGCCTGTTACTATTGTTAATTTTGAAGCAGGTTGTACAGATAATGTTGTAAACATTCAATGGCTGACGGCATCAGAAACTAACAGCAATTATTTTGAAATAGAATCAAGCGACGACCTGCTTACGTGGAAAAGTGAAGGCAAAGTTGCGGCAGCAGGGAATTCTAACGAACTCAGAACATACTCATACCTGCTGCCCGAACAGAAGGAAGGCGGATTTTATCTGCGGCTAAAACAGTTTGATTTCGACGGTATGAGTTATATCTACGGTCCTGTTAGAAGCGATTGTAACGGAAATGAAAGTCAGGTGGAGCTGTTCCCAAATCCTACGGATGGCTGGATAACTGTTATTGGCGCCACACCCGGCGTTGAGCTGAATATTGTGAATAGCATGGGTCAGCTGATCCGTATTCTGTCGTTTGATGATATGGGACATATTACTGTTGATTTAAACTTGCCTTCCGGAGTCTATTATTTGCAGGGTATTGATAAGGGCACTACCATCAATAAAAAAATTGTTCTGTACTGATGAAGGCGTATACGACCATTTTAGTTATGCTTTCTGCAAGCTGAATTTCTCAAGTTCAGGTCATTTTATTACATGAGAATCGCTACCAAATCCTCCAGTTTGAATCGAGATTTTCTGTGCGCATGGTCGGTTTCTGAACTCCGTTGGTAAGCTTTTCAACTTCATTGGCAACATAGGTTTTAATCTCCCAGATTCTTACTTCACCGTCTTCATTGTTATCGGCCAGTTTATTTTTCAGGCCGTTGATCAGCGCGTATGTAAACACACCGTTCTTCCATTGCTCGCCTTCAATGGCAACGCCTGTGCCTGCCGCAGCAGATATCACCACAGTTCCTGTTCCTTTGCTGAGGTCGGTAAACATCATCTGCATCAATTCAAACGTTTTATTTAAACCCAATCCGGAAGTTGAGCGGTTTAATACAACTCCTTTCGAAGCATAAATATGCAGGGTGTCGGCAGATGCTGTTGTTGGCTTTGTCAGGCTTTCGATAATAGTTCCTGCGTCTTTATCTACTTCGCCCGAATGGCAGGCATCCACCAGCAATAGTTTCTGTCTTGAAGGAATGCTGTCGAGGAGGTTTTCGAGTTCTTCGTATTTCAAACCTTTTGCTGATGGGTTTGCGAAATCAATATCGCTGGTTGCATAATAGAAATCAAGATTCTTGTCAAGAAGTCCGTGCCCCGACACCGAAACGATGACTACATCGTCAACCGTTGTACTCAACAGTTTTTTCTTCAATGCCAGAATATTTTCTCTTGTGGCTTGACCGTTATACAGGCTGTCGATAATAATACGGTTGAAGTTTTCTTTAGCGGCTGCATTCCTGTCCGTGTATAATGCCGTGATATCGCGCCCGTCCTTAACCGGATATTTCAGATTGATGTTTTCGTCATGATAATCGGCAACGCCAATGGTTATTAAATACAGATCCGGCTTTTGAATGCCCGTTTTTTCATACCGGATATTAAATGCTGCCTTGCGGCTTTCAATTCCCAAACGATTTGTACATGATAGCTGTATGCTGTTCCTGCCCACGGATAATGGGATTTTTATTGTACGTACCAATGAATCCGAATTCATGTATTTAATATCGCAACCTGCACGACCGTAGAGCGGGACGTCATTCACCCAGACATTGAAGCTCTCAAGTTTGTATTTTTTGTCTCGTGCCGAAATATTTATATTGAGTTCCTGTTCTTTTGTGTTCAACGGAATGTCTTGCTGATTGAGGATATCAAGCTCCGGGATATGATAATCGGGCGTGAACTCCAACGGGTTCACATCCATTCTTCTTAAACGCTTGTCGTACGCTTTTTTGTAGGCATCTATCAGTTGGGTGTCGGCAATTCCGAGACGCTCCAGAATGATGTCGGGACGGTTGTACTGAATATCGAACTGCTCAAAGTTGTATGCTTTTCCACCGGCCTGAAACGCTATCGCATCCAACATTTCCTTTGATGAGAAATAGTAATTGTCGTCGGTATAAATCAGCGCTCTTCCGTAGGCTGTCATCAGCGTTGCAATTTTTTTCTTTTGTTTCCAGTCGAATAAAATGATGGAATTGTCTGAGGTTCCGAGTGCCAGCAGTGTCATACTTTTATTGAAGCGTGCCATGGTGAAGGGTGAACTGCCGATGTTGTAACTGTTTATTATTTCTCCGGTGGTGATGCTGCGTACATTTATTTTTCCGTTGCCAAGCACTAAAAACGATGTGCTGCCCGGGACAGGGGCGAGTCCGGACATCTCATCTTTGCTCACCACTTTACGTGTGACAATTTGTTGAGCAAGGTCAAACCAGCAGATGGTTTTAAGATCTGATTTTATGTACAGCAAATATTTTTCGTCGGCTGTAAACATGGCTGCGGGTTCAAAGTCAAAGTCATAGTCGCTGTCTCCAAGATTTTTATGTTCCGGAAGTATTGATTTTCCGGGCTCTTTCTGAAGGTCGGTGAGCAGAAGTCCTCCTTCGGGGCATGTCCGTTCGGTGCCGGGAGTATATATGTAAAACATATAATGGCCTGTTGGCGACACTGCCATATCAAGCAGGGGCGTAGAAACTCCTTTATCCCAGAAGCAGGCTATGTCAAAATGAGTGATTTCAGCTTTTGTAAGCGGGTCGTAGGTGAAAATTGTATTTCCATTGTACGTGGCAAGCACTTTGTCGTTGTCGCTGAGGCTCAGGCGGGAATCGCGATAGGTTCCCTGTTCGGTAAAAATGGTATCGGTAATGTTGTAGGCAGAATCGAGTATGTAGATATCACCGTCGAGCATGTACATCTTTTTTTCGTTTGCCGCAAACGCCATATCAGCGGCGTACATCAGGTCTCTGATGTTTATTTTATCAAGAGAAAATGAGGTCAGGTAGTATTGTGTCAAGGTTATTAAATCATTATTTGCGGGATTAAAAAACATATTTCGCAGGTCGAAATTAAACCCGGATAATTCGCTTTTCGGATTCATGGCGAGGTCGTTCAGCACAATGCGGGAACTTGCACCGCTTGCCAGTACAGGCAGCGACGGATGCAATGCCATATTCTGAAAGTAAGATTTGCAATAAAGCCCTTGATTGAAAATGGGAGTGCCTGATTTTATATCAGCAGCTATAATGCGGCCAACGGTATCTTCCAGGCAATATCCTGAGGCATCAAAATTGATACTGCCGTCGAACCATTGATACAGAACATTATTTTTAGGATACATCAGCGCATAATCCATCTCGATGTTATCTCTGTATATCCTGTTTCTGGCTACATTCCATAAAACGGGATAATGATTCCGCTGCTGTATCAAGGCTATTGAATCTCCAAGGTAACTCAAGTTTAATATTGTTGTTCCCGCGTAGCAATCGCCCATGCGTAATCCTGCTGTTGCTGTCAGCTTCATGTTTGCCGCGTCCAGTCTCATAATGCTGATGGAATCATTATTCTTTTCTGCAATCACAAGCAATTCATTCCCGGATGGAATAGCAGAAATGCAGATAACCTTTCCGGCACAAATAATGGATGCAACAGCCTGTGAATTCAAATCACGTTTCGTAATTTTATTCTGCAATGAATAAACCACCGATGTTCTGTCGTTCAGAAATACGGGGTTGAAACCGGGAGTTCTGAATGCGGTATTTTTCCCGCTAAGGCCATAAACAATAACTTCAGGTTTTGTAGCCGTGCCGCTCACTGCAATATAATCCGATTCGGGTGAAAATGTCAGAAAGTCTTTTGGATAAGGCATTGAAGCATCATTGGGAGCTGCCTTCACCGTTGTTGTGACGGTATTTCCGCTCGTGAGTTCATAGATTTTCAAGATTTTATTGTCGAGAAATGCCAGGTATCGGCTATCGGGACTTACTGCCGGAAATTTCCCTTTCATATGGTGCACTTCTTTTGAAAGACCTGCATCCCACACAATAATTGTATTTTCATTTTGCTGATGGCTGATGATGTATTTTCCGTCAGGGGTGAAGAAAAGATCTGCATAACCTTTGAACCCAAGCTGCGGGACGAAGTTGAGGTTTTGTGCCGTTGAAATCAGGGGAAGAACAATGAGCAGCAATAAAGCGTAGTAATAACGTTTCATAATCATACGCAGCAGTTTTGAATTTGGGATATTCAAATATAAGAATATCTTTAAAATCAAATTTGAAAATTGTATGAATGAAAGGTGTTTTACTTGTTCTCATGACTTATGCTCACGGTACAGTTGCCTTTAATATCAAAGGTTTTCCTGCTGAGGTTCCAGATGTACACCGTGATGATTTTCGCGTCCGGCGGGAGTTTTGCCAATAAAATACCCTGACGGAAATTCGGTTGATTGCCTTGATAAACCTGCTTAAGCCAGTTGAAACAAATATTTGCGTAAATAATGTCTTTGCCTGAGCTGTTGCCTGCCGTAGCAACAAGCCGTGCATCAAAAGGCCGGTCGGGGCTGATTACGTTCAAATTGAAATCAAGCAATACGGATCTTCCCGAAAGGCTATCGGTCTTGAAACTGAACAGGTTTGAAAATTCACTTCCGCTGCCATGATGGTCTTCACTGTTGATGCTTATGGTATCAAGAGGTTCGTAAACAATGCGGCTTTTTCGTTTCAGCAGGTACAGCTCTGAGTTTTTATCGTAATCAATACTGTCATAATACAGTGTTACTTTTTCAAAATCATCCTTGCGCAGTATTTGGTAATCTTCCGTTTCGGAAAGAAAATTCCATACCTGCACCGTGCCAAGTGTGCCTTTATGCCTGTAATTCTGGTAGCTCCAGCAGAGTGTGCGCTGTTCGCGGCCACCGACCAGCAAAGGCATCTGCCCCGGCTTTTGGTCGTTGCTCACTTTGTCGAGAAAGCGTGACGGGATGCGTCCGGTCGTAATCATACGGGCATCGGAGAAATTTGCCGACCACAGAAAATGCAGCGGAAAAAACAATAAGGGTACAATTGCAAGGGAAAAAATGCTTCGTTTACTTTGGGTGATGACTTTATCTGTTACAGTGAAAAGACCAATGACCAGCAGAATATACAGGTAGAATCCGGTGCGGTCTTCAGGGTAATTCACATGCATTACTTTACCTAAAAAAATGATGGCTGCTATGTTTCCCGACAACAGCCAGAACGGAAGCAATCCGGGCAATACAAAGCGTTTCATTCCTTTGGTGGAAAAAAACAGATACGCTGCAGCAGCGAATAGTATCAAAAAAAGTGCAGCGAAAACAATAGGTATAATCATGCTGTTGGTATCGGTAAGCGTAAAGGAAATACTGCGGACAGTCACTTGCCAGAAGCCGTCGGAAGAGCCGTAATACAGGCAGCCGCGCTTTTTAAGTTCGAACATGTACTTCGCAAGCACAACAACAAAAGCCATTCCTGTGATAACAGCAAAAGCTGTATGAAAAAGAAATTTCAATCTGCCCTGTTCATGTATCCTGAAAAAGAACAGCAGAGTTATATAGGCCAGAATCATCACCGTTGTGGGAAGCAATGTGAGATTGGCCATGCAGGCTGTTATAATAAACAGTAGCGTGAGCCAGATATCCTTTGCAGAATGCCTTTCGGAAAGCTGCATGATATGATACAAGGCGGCAAGCAGCAAAGCGAACGACATTCCGTAGCCACGCGACAGCGCAAAGAACTGAATGAAATGATGTGTCAGGCATAGTACTGCAATCATAGGCAACCGCAGGCTTTTGAGTTCGAGACGGGCTGAAATTCTCACACAATAGTAAAAGAATAATGGAAAAAACAGCAGGTTCGAAAGTCGCAGCGACAATTCTGAAGAACCGAAAATTCTAAAGAAAAATGCTGACAGACCTGAGTTCAGAATATGGTTATTGGCGTCCCAGTGTGATAGCCAGGGAAGGAAATTTCCGGGTTGAATATAGAAGAAAAATGTAGCAGCTTCATCGTGTGTGAAAGGCACCCATGCCGCACGCAGCCACAGATACGCATACAGTATCAGGAAAAATACCCAAAGAAAAATTTTCTCTTTTCGTGAAAACGCTGCTGTAATTTGTACCATAGAATCTATTGTACGGCAAAGTAACGGAAAATGCCGGGACTACGATGATTCTGTGCTGTATTATTTTTATTCGACCGAACCGATAAGGGCTTCAACCTCTGCCTTTAATTTGGGGATATGGACTGTTATTACTGACCATATATTTTCATCTGAAATTACATCATAACTATGTATAATCTGGTTGCGGAGTCCGATAATCCTTCTTGCATTTTCAATCGGGAATGCCGGATCTTCTTTGAGCAAACGACTAATTGCTTCACCAATAATTTCAAGGTCGCGTTCAATTGCCCGCTTTAATAACATATTCCCCGAATACTTATCGAAGTCCTGCTGCTGTGATGCAATGAATGAATCGATTTCCGAGATGGCATTTTTAATATCGTACAAACACTTAAGCAGTTTTTCTTCCATAGAGCAAGTGTTTATCGCGGTCAACTATTTTTCTGAATACTGGATTCCTGATAGCCTGGTCTTCAACAAGGTCTACAGGTCTCATGAATAATTCTTCAAGTTTTTCTTTGAGGTCCATATAATTATTGAAGTAGTCATCTGCCTTTACCTCTGAGAACCGAACAAGCAAATCGATATCGCTTTTTTCAGTAAACTCAGATGTGAGTGCTGATCCAAAAAGATACAGTTCATTCACACTATGGTTGTAACATAGCATGGTAATCTTATCAATTTCGGACTTTCTGAATCTCATAAACCGCTTATTTCGTTCTACAAATATAAGCAAACAGATACGAAAATAATTGTACCACTGATTTTTTATTCCGGTTCAGCGGTAAATTTTGAAATAGCAAACATCGTACTTCTTAATATTTTTCCCATCTTTGAAAAAAAAATCAGCATGAGAACATTTACGTTTATTCTGGCTCTGACAATATCAGTAAGCGCGTTCGCCCAGCAGGGCATTGCATGGCAAAAGACCTTTGGCGGCAGCGGACATGAATACATTCAAAAAACGATTCCTACAAGCGATGGCGGGTTTGCCTTTGTGGGTTCGTCGGAATCAACCGATGGCGATGTAAGCGGAAACCACGGACAAAACGATATCTGGGTTGCAAAAGCAACTGCTGCCGGCGCAATTCAATGGTCGTATCTTTTTGGCGGTACTCAGGACGAAGAAGGATTTGACCTCGTACAAACGGCTGATGGCGGCTTTTTTGTTTGCGGATGGACCGACTCTTTCGATGGCGATGTTACCGGGCATCACGGTACTTACAGCTCCGATATGTGGGTGCTCAGGCTGAGTGCGTCGGGCACCCTTATGAACAGCAAATGCTATGGCGGAACTTCTGATGACGAAGGCATTGCGATTACACTAACTCAGGATGACAACTTGTATGTTGCAGGAACAACCTATTCGTACGATGGTGATGTGAGCGGCAATCACGGCACATATCAATCAGACTGCTGGGTTATAAAAATGGATACTTCTTTGAATCTTCTTGCGCAGAAATGCATAGGCGGAAGCGATTATGAAGAAGGCATTGACATGAAGCTTACCTCCGATAATGGTGTCGTGATATGTGGCCGTTCGTATTCGGCTGATGGCGATGCTACTGGATATCACGCAGGTTCGGATATGCTTGTTGCAAAACTTACGGCTGCTTTTTCCATTGAATGGGCGAAGTGTTTTGGCGGTTCTGAAACTGAAGAAGGAAATTCGGTTGTGCAGCTCGCCGACAACAGTTACGCTGTTTTAGGATATACCAGCACACAAAATAATGGCGACGTTACCGGACATCACAGTCCGCAGGGACAGGATGACTTCTGGTTAGTGAAGCTCAATACCAACGGCACACTGAACTGGGCAAAATGTTACGGCGGCAGCGGCGACGACCAGGCGAACGGACTCGTCGCTACCCTCGACGGTGGCTATGCCATGTGCGGCCTTACCAACTCTACCGATGGTGATGTCACCGGTTTTCATTCTGCCCTGTTCAATCCCGATTTTTGGGTGGCGAAGGTGAATGGCAGCGGAACGCTTCAATGGCAGGGATGTTATGGTGGTAATGATCAGGATGAAAGTTTCCGCATTTATGAAGAAAGTGCCGGAGTATTTGTGGTAACAGGCTTTACCTATTCAACCGATTATGATGTTACCCTGAATCATGGCAGCGCCGACGGATGGATTATCAAAGTGACCGGAAGCAATGGTATTGACGATATTGGAGCTGCGCAGTTTTTGGTTTGGCCAAATCCGGCTTTTGATTACATTTACTTCGATCCGGATAATTTGGTAAGCGTAAATCTTTTCGACGTAACGGGCAGAAATATAAGTATTCAAAAGTCAGTACTTTCCGGGAAAATCAGTGTTAAAGACGTTCCTGTCGGGATGTACTTTCTCGAACTGGTCAGCGAAAATGGGCGCACTGTCAAACCATTCGTCAAGAACTAAATCTCAACGTTGTTTTTAGAATATTCAGGAAGTTGCGTCGAGTCTGTTCTATTTAAATCTCTGGTTATTCTGTATTACACCAATGATAATCAATGTAGAAAGGCTTTTATTTTTCTGTGCCTGCAGTTAGGTAGGCAAGGCTGTAAGACTCCGTGTTAGTTTGTTATTATTGCACAGAGGTTCACAGAGATGGCACAGAGAACCACAGAGGTGTTTTTTCAAGTCTCGATTCGCGCAAATATTTATTTTTTGATTGCGATAAGGGTATTTCCCGTTTCATGTGTATAAGATTTGAACCCATCAAATCAGGCGCATGCACAGAAGTCTTACTACGTTAATTTTGTCTCTTCTTTTTTATTCATTTTCCTTCGGGCAAAATATCACGCATACCGAAATGCTCGGTCGCCCGGGCAGAACAGGCATTTCAATCAAGGCAATATTTGATACGGCTGTTGAAGTCCGTGCTGATTACGGAACCACAAGTGGTGTTTACACGGATTCTACACTTTGGCAATCCGTATTTCCTGATTCTACCGGTGAAGCTGTTGCGGTAGTGAATCTGACGGGGCTGCTTCCCGACACCAAATATTTTTATAAGCTTCGCTATCGGAAACCGGGAAGCATCAATATTGTTGAAAGACCTGAATATACCTTTCACACGGCAAGACCGCAGGGCGAATCGTTTACGTTCACCGTTCAGGCTGATCCGCATCTGGATGCGCAGACCGATACCGCATTGTACCGACGCTGCCTGAGAAATCAATTTGAGGATGCACCTGATTTTATGATTGAACTCGGCGACTTTCTTATGACTGATAAGCTGAAAGACTCAAGCAATCATGTTCCTGAAGATACCATTCCATACCGCTGCAAATTGCTGCGTTCGTTTTACGAATCGCTGTGCCACAGCGTGCCCTTATACATTGTACTCGGCAACCATGAAGGTGAGGCGGGCTGGTACAATAACGGCACCTCAAAGAATATGGCTGTGTGGGATACCAAATACCGTAAGAAGTATTTTATGAATCCCGTGCCCGATAATTTTTACGCAGGCGATACAACACATTACAATTATGTGGGTCAGCGTGAAGCATATTATTCGTGGGAATGGGGCGATGCGCTTTTCATCGTTCTGGATCCTTACTGGAACACAAAGCCCAAGCCCGACAGCCTGAACTGCTGGCGATGGGCCTTAGGAAAACAGCAATACGACTGGTTAAAATACACCCTTGAAAGCTCGTCTTCGACGTTCAAATTTGTATTCATTCATCAACTGGTGGGTGGAAATGCCGAAGGACGCGGTGGTGCCGAGTGGGCGAACTTCTACGAATGGGGAGGGCAGAATATTGACAGCACCGATGGATGGGCAGCCAACAGACCGGGCTGGTATAAGCCAATCAAGGAATTGCTGAAAGAAAACCATGTCAATATTTTCTTTCACGGGCACGACCACCTTTTTGCCGAGCAGCAGCAAAATTGTTTAATTTATCAGGAAGTGCCGCAACCCGGTTTGCCCAGTTTTAATAATATCCCTCAGGCAATTGATTACGGTTATTTGAATGGTGTTATCATTCCCAACTCAGGACATTTACGCGTGCGCGTTTCGCCCGACAGTGTTACCGTAGATTATGTGCGCGCCCTGAGACCTTCGCAGGAAACGGGGACACTTCATAATAAAGATATTTCCGAATCATACAGTATCGGTGCGATTAATTGCTACGATACGCTTCAGAATGGTTTTGCTGAATTGCCTGATAAAAATGAATTACGTGTAAATGTTTCACCGAATCCATTCAATATTCAAACATTGGTAAATTTTTCATTGCAAAAAGCTGACAATGTTTCAATCACTCTTCATGATTTCCTCGGAAGAGAAGTTGCTGTGATTTTTGATGACCACTGTCAACCGGGAAGTTTTTCTATTCCTCTAAATTCTAATGAACCTGAACTTAAATCCGGGATTTATTACTTGCGTATTACAAGCGGTAATGAATTTCAGAGCATGAAAATAGTTTGTATTCACTAAATAATGGAGGTGCACTATGTGTTACTCAGTATTAAAAAAAATTATCGTCGCAGGGCTGGTCATGATGATGTTTATGTGTGCTGAAGCCCAAAAACTTTTGCCGTTCAAACTGCCGGAAACCGGTCAGAATAGCGGCTTCACATCAACCGCCGGAGAGGACGCCGACTTTGCGATTAATCCGCTTTCATTTACGGATAATGGAGACGGAACCATTACTGACAACAACACCGGTCTCATCTGGCAAAAAACAGATGGCGGTGAGATGACGATTGAGAATGCAACTACGTATTGCGATAATCTCACCCTTGCCGGTTATACCGACTGGCGCCTTCCAACCGGCATTGAGCTGTTCAGCATCAATGATTATAGTCATATAAACCCGGCCCTTGATACATTGTATTTTAAGAAAACACTTGCCGAATACTGGTGGACAAGCGAACGACAGGCTGATGATGTCAATAAAGTGTGGGTAGTGAATGCCGGTGGCGGCATTGGTGCACATCCGAAAACTGAAACTGTGAGCGCAGGCGGAACAAAGAAAATGCATGTAAGAGCTGTCAGAAATCCTATTACAACCACGTTTTCTGTTGCCCATTTTGTTGATAACGGCAATGGTACGATTACCGATAACTATACCGGATTGGTATGGCAGAAGATACAGGCAGCGAATACCATGACCTGGGAAGATGCGTTGACCTATGCCAACAATTCTACGCTGGCAGGCAAATCAGATTGGCGCCTGCCGAATATCAAAGAGCTTCAATCGCTCAATGACATTGCAAAGTTCCATCCTTCTTTTGATACAAATTATTTTGTCAGTCTTAATTCGGGTGATTACTGGTCGTCCACAACCTTATTTCAAACCGCATCGAAAGCGTGGGATATTAACATTGATTATGGCATCGTTACCCAACATGATAAAACCTTAAGTGAGCACGTGCTGCTCGTCAGGGGCGGTTTTCGAAACAGCGACCTGAACATCTCCGAAGTGCTTATCCCTGCTGCCGTTTTCGAAATGGGGGACCATCATGGTTTTACCGACTCTGTGCATCCAACGGATGAAATTCCTTTACATAATGTGAGTATTGATTCTTTTTACGTGGCGACTACTACAGTTACCAACCAGCAGTTTCTTGTTTTTCTGAATTATGAATTGCTTGCAGGAACCATTCAGGTGCGCGGCGACAGTGCTGTTTATGCCGTGGGAGGATCCGATATTTATTGCTATCTGAATAATTACAGGTCATTTTACAGCATCAGATATCATGATAATATATTCTCGCTGGCCGATTTCAGGGCATACCATCCGATGGTGGGCGTGCGCTGGTGGGGCGCTGCCGCGTTCTGTAACTGGCTCAGCTCTATGAACAGTCTGCAGAGTTGTTTCGATTTTCAGACACGCACCTGCAATTTTGCCGGTAACGGCTACCGATTGTTGACCGAAGCAGAATGGGAATATGCCGGTCGTGGCGGTCAAACCAACCCGTACTATAAATATCCCTGGGGTGATGATATTGATAACACCAAAGCCAATTGGCCCAATTCACTGGATCCTTATGAAATTGCGAACCCATCGCAGTTCCCGCAAACCACTCCCGTTGGATTTTATAACGGCACACTGCGTCAGAAATCAGATTTCAACTGGCCGGGTACTTCCGCTTCCTACCAGACCGGCAACGGTGCCAATGCATTCGGACTCTATGATATGGCAGGAAATGTATGGCAGTTTATATACGACTGGTATCAGAATAATTATTATGGCGTGAGTCCTTATGATAACCCTAAAGGTCCTGATTCTGCTGCTGCATCAACAATGCCTGATGGTAAGAAATACCGTGGTATGAAAGGTGGCAACTGGTACAACGGCGATATTATCAATGGTGTCGATGACGGGCATTCCAGAGTGTCTAACCGCGATCCGTCCTATTTTAGGGGACCGCAGGATCCTAAACATCCATGGTACCACGTAGGCTTCAGGGTTGCACGAAACTTCAGTGAGGTAACAGGTGTGGGTGAGAATAGCCCTGAAGGATTGCAACTGGAGCAAAACTTCCCCAATCCGTTCAGCACATCAACAACCATACGATTTACATTATCTGAACCTGAAAATGTGAGCCTGAAAATTTTCAATTCATGCGGGCAGCTGATGGCAACGTTAGTGAATGAAACGATGAACAACGGGAGTCACAGTGTTCAATGGAATGCACATGAAATTCCGGGTGGCATATATTCGTATATGCTTCAGATTGGCAGCAGGTGTTATACAAAAAAGATGGTGCTGATAAAATAGATGCCTTTTAGATTTCAATATTGGAGTATTAATGAAACCAGTTGTTAAACCAAAATAATTCAATTATGAAAAAGCTATTGTTGATATTCATGATATTTCTTTGCGCGTCCACGATATTCGCACAGGAGAGCTTTTTAGTAAAGACCGAAACAAGATACTGGGATGCCTCTAAAACCTATGATGGCTATACCCTGTTCGGAACGCGGGGAATGTCGTATTTAATTGACATGGAAGGTCAGGTGGTTCACACATGGAATATAGGCACCAATCCGCGCTTCACCGAAGCGGGAACTTTGCTCGATGCGGTGGGTGGAAATCCCAGTAATCAAAATCAATGGAAAGAACTCGATTGGAATGGGAACGTTGTATGGCAATACACAGAATCACGTTCAAACTATCACGGGCATCATGACTTTGCAAAAATCTTTAATCCGAAACTTGGTGACTCAACATTCATTTATATTGCAAACAAAGACCTGACATCACAGCAATGCCTTGATGCCGGTTGCGATGCGTCACAGACATACACCAATCCTCAGATGGATGCAATTGTTGAAGTTGACCGTCAGGGAAATGTAATATGGGAATGGTGGTTCTTCAACCATGTGGTTCAGGATATGTATCCGGCATTACCCACATACGGGGTGATAGCAAATACACCCGGCAGAATAAATCTGAACATGCGCGGAAATCCTGTGAAAAGCGACTGGAATCACTGCAATTCTTTAGATTATAATCAGGACAAGGACTTGATTGTGATTAACTCTGTTCATGGGGAATTTTATGTGATTGACCATGGCAACACCTTTATCCCCAATGATTCCGACAGCAGCATCAGCCTTGCTGCAAGTGCTGCCGGCGATTTTTTATACCGCTTTGGCGACCCTGCAAAATACGACAAAGGCGATCCTCCTTCGGTAAATGACAACTGGGAAAAAGCAACCGCCGGGCACAAGCAGCTTGGTGGTTCGCACGACATACAGTGGATCAGACCGGGCTTGCCGGGTGCAGGAAATTTATTGGTCTTCGATAATGCGCAAAATCTTTTCGAACTGACAGCACAATCATACATTATTGAGATTAATCCTTATCTGAATTCTTCGGGAACAAATACCGGAAATTTTGTAGATCCGCCAACAGCCGGGTACACCGTAGTGAATTCACCCGACAATAACCTGATGAAAGAAAAAAAGAACGTGTCAAAACAGATTGTATGGAAATTTTCAAGTAAGAACAATACCTCATTTTTCAGTACCATAGGCTCAAGTGCACAGCGCCTGCCGAATGGCAATACACTGGTTTGTTCCATGAACGACGGTCATTTTTTTGAGGTGTATCCGGCAGATACTAGCGTAGTCTGGGAATACATCAACCCGATGACCAGAGACGGGATTAAGAAAATCAAGACAGACCATTATCCCACATATAACGGCGTTTTCAGAGCTTACAGGTATATCAGCACACATCCCGCGCTTGACGGACATGACCTCACACCGGGAAGTACAATGACCGGTTCAATTCCTGATTATTATGTACCCTCAGATTTATCTTCCTTTAAAGAACAGGAAGGATATAAGAAACCGGAAGATTTGCTTGACCAGAATTATCCGAATCCGTTCACTGATATCACAAATATTGAATTCAATGTTTCAGACAGTAAGCAGGTAAGCGTTGATATTATTGATTTTTCAGGTAATCAGGTGAAAAGCATCGTTGATAAAAACTATCCTAAAGGAAAATATACCGTTACCTGGGATGGAACTAACCAAAGCGGAGCCCGCGTTGCGAGCGGAACCTACTTCTACGTTCTTAAATATGACAACAGGCAGCAAAGCAAACAAATGATTCTGATCAAATAAATTCTTTATTACCGATTAAATACCGACAGCACCTGATAAAGATTAACAATTTTAACAAAGGAGGTTTTATGAATAAAAAAATATCAATCATCCCCATAGCAATGTTGATGATAATCCTTTTCGGAAATAAAAATTTCGGGCAAACCCAGACGCTGGGAGTGTTTATAAATGATACAGCCAATACATTTAAAGGATATACGCTGTTTGCACCCAAACAAAATACGATGACGTACCTCATTGATAATGAAGGACGCAAAATTCATGAATGGACACACAGTACGTTTGCTCCGGGGCAAGCGGTATATCTTCTTGAGGATGGCGACCTGCTGCGTACGTGTATGACACAGGGACAGCTTGGTACAGGAGGTGGCGAAGGCGGCAGAATTGAAGAATATAACTGGAATGACAGTCTTGTATGGTCCATGGATTATTCAACCCCGAATTACATGCAGCACCATGATATCAAACGTCTGCCGAATGGTAATATTATTATGCTCGTTGTTGAGAAAAGATCGATGGCCGAAATCCTGCAGGCCGGGTTTGATACATCAAACTTTCAGCCGGATGTTGCGCAACACGGATATATGCTGCCCGACGCCGTTGTGGAGATTCAGCCTACCTATCCGACCGGAGGCACAGTTGTCTGGCAATGGCACACATGGGACCATCTAATTCAGGAATTTGATAATAGCAAGGATAATTTTGGTGATGTGAGTGCTCATCCTGAAAGGATAGACTGTGCCGGAGATCATCGAAAACTGCCTGCGTTCTGGAATCACATGAACTGCATTGATTACAATCCGGAATTTAACCAGATTGTTCTTAGCGTAAGAGGAAACAGCGAAGCATGGGTAATTGACCACAGTACAACAACAAGTGAGGCTGCGGGTCATGCCGGCGGAACATTCGGAAAGGGTGGCGATCTTCTGTATCGCTGGGGCAATCCCTTAACGTATCAGGCAGGAACCGTGAGTGACGAGAAATACTATGAACAGCACGATGTGGAATGGATAAAGCCGGGTAATCCGGGTGCCGGAAACCTTTTGTGTTTCAATAATGGCGTTAACCGCAATTTTTCAAGTGTTGATGAAATCACCCCGCCGGTCGATGCATTTGGTAACTATTCCATCGTTGCCGGTTCTGCTTATGGTCCCGCAAATCCTGCATGGACGTATCAGGCAAATCCGCCGACATCACTTTATGCGCATGATATTTCCGGTGCCGAGCGTTTGCCGAATGGAAATACTATAATCTGCGCCGGTCCCTTTGGAACATTATATGAGGTGACCGCTTCCGGGACGGTTGTATGGAAATATATCAGCCCTGTGGATAATACAGGCCCTTTGCATCAGGGTGATTCAGTACCCCATAATCCTGTCAGACCTGAAGAAACAATGAATTCTATTTTCAGAGTGTACAAGTATCCGCCAACATATGCCGCATTTACAGGCAAGGTACTTACCCCCGGAGATTTTATTGAAATCTATCCGGCTTCGGTAAGTGAATATGGCCATTCTGCACCTTCCATCGCCGCGTATCCCAATCCTTTCACAAATAAAATATCTTTGCAGAATAGTAACAGTGAAATGACGTATCAAATGATGAATCCGATGGGACAGCTTGTCTGGAGCGGAGCACTTATAGAACAACAGGATTTTTCCGGGCTGCCTTCAGGTGTATATTTCCTCAAGGTGAACAGCGGCAGCTCCGTTCAGACACTCAAATTAATTAAACAATAATCGTTTTTATAATGAAAAAATTCCTGATAATAATAACACTGCTTATCGCAGGATGCGGACTGACCAAGGCTCAGACATACAACGAAATTCTCGGCAGACCGACTGACACTTCAATCACGGTAAGTGTGCTGTTCAGCCAGAACGTTGACCTGTTTATTGAATATGGAACGGTAACAGGACTGTACCCGAATGCAACAACCACAATTTCCAGTACAGGCGGTACTCCCGATGAAATAGATTTGCAGAATCTGCTCCCTGATACGAAATATTATTACCGTACGCGCTACCGTGCCTCCGGTGGCGGAACGTTTCTTGCAAGTGCCGAACATACATTTCATACTCAGCGTGCCGCGGGAAGCACCTTCACCTTTACGGTTGAATCCGATGTGCACCTTTATGATAAAAAGGGATGTGAGAACCTTTACAAAGTATGCCTGAATAATCAGGCGGCCGATCATCCCGATTTTATGGTGGACATGGGCGATACTTACGGCGACGACCATCATCCTGACCAGGTCACCTCCGGCAAGGCCGATTCCCTTCACCGGGTGTACCGGCCTATACTCGGTGCCATCTGTCATTCGGTGCCTTACTATTTCTGTCTGGGCAATCACGAAGGTGAATTCGATTATTATCTTGCGCAAACGCCGCCCGATAATATGGCTGTGTACAGTACGCTGTGGCGGAAATTTTATTTTCCGAACCCTTATCCGAACAATTTTTACAGCGGAAATACCGAGGTGGAACCATACGGAATGGGGCAGCCCGAGAATTACTATGCATGGACCTGGGGCGATGCACTATTTGTAGTGCTGGATGTGTACCGCTATCAGTGCGATACGTCCGCGAAGCCGAAAAACTGGGACTGGACCATGGGCGATACTCAGTACAACTGGTTTAAAAATACGCTGGAAGGGAGTACCGCTAAATTTAAATTTGTGTTCGCTCATCAGTTGCGCGGACAGGGCAGGGGCGGTGTTGCCGATGCGCCATTCTTTGAATGGGGTGGTTATGAGCAGAACGGCACCAGCTACGGGTTCACCACCAAACGGCCGGGCTGGGCGGAACCCATTCACCAGCTTATGGTAAACAACGGCGTAAATATTTTCTTTCACGGACACGATCATCTTTTTGCCCATGAAGTTCTTGACAGCGTGGTGTATCAGGAAGTGCCTATGCCCAGCGATTCAACCTACGAGATTGGAATGCTCGCCAATGCCGATGCCTATGTTTCAGATACGCTCGACGGCTCCGGTCATATACGCGTTACGGTTTCTTCATCCTGCGTCAAGGTTGATTACGTGAAAGCCTGGTTGCCCATTGATACGGTCGGCGGACTTCATCATAACGGTGAGGTAGCTTTTTCCTATATTATAGGTAACTGCGCTTCCGGTGTAGAAACAGTACAGAAAAATGCGGCGGCAGTCAAGGTGTTTCCGAATCCGGCTTCGGGCGAACTGAATATCATAATGCCGGATGTAACAGGCAGTGTTCAGTTCAGTCTGACGAATGAAACAGGGCAGATACTGTTACAGTCAGACGCCTATATGTTTGCCGGAAAGGCTGAAACAATCGATGTAAAGGATATTGCCAACGGCATCTATTTCTTGAGCATAAAATCGGAATCCTCGGTATCGTATCAAAAGGTAATTATCAGCAGGTAATTCGGCACTGCGAGAATGTCCTTCGCCAATGACTTTGGGCATTACCCTGCAAAAAGGAGTTTGACACACATTACTGAGCACTCCCTGATTCGTGAAAAGCTGTCTTTTACAGGCAGCTTTTTTATGCCTGCAAGGAGAAAATATGTTGCTTCTAGTCGTTCTGTTCGAGTCGTGAGTCGAAAATATGTTGGAGCGAGTCGTTCCGTTC
>JBAXND010000059.1 GCA_037133915.1 Bacteroidota bacterium | reverse complement strand
AATTTGTTGCGGTTTGCAAAATAATATTCTGTATTTTTATCGGACAATAGTGTTTGTTATTATAAAAAATATTCTAACTTTGCACCAATCTCAATAATCTTTCTATGAAACGAAAAATTCTACGCTTCGGTTTGACGATGGTTTTGTTGATATCTCCTGTAGTAATAAACAAAATCAGTGCGCAGATTCCTGACCCTAATCAGGGTGGAAACGGTCCTCCGGTAGGCGCCCCTCTTGATGGTGGAGCGATGCTCGTACTTGCATTAGGAGCCATTGTTGGGAGTAAAAAAATATATCAGGTAAGTAAGAAAAAAGTAAGCAAGGTATAAAGATACAGCTGCAAGGCACAATACTTTAGTCCCTGAAGAAAGAGATGCCGAGTGCAACTGAATCTTCAGGGATTTTTTTTCCTTAAATTACGCCTCATTTCTATAATCTGAATATTATCGTACGTGCTGGAACAAAAATCAAATCAGACAACTTACAGAACAAAAATTATCCGGCTGTTTACGGATAACAAAACGGTTGTATTCTACATCCTCAAACTTGCCATTGCATTTATTCTGTGGAAACTATTTTTATGGTTTGCCGGGCAGGAAAGTATTGCAATCAATAACCGTCACTGGCCATGGTTTTCGGCACATTGGGAACTATTCAACGACTGGATTCGGATATTTCTGTTAAAAGCGACATCACTTACCTTAAAGCTATTCGGATTTTCAAACCAAATTTATAATGACTACACCGTAAAAATTGACGGAACATGCGGTGTTTCTGTAGGCAATTATTGCATTGGACTGCAGCTCTGGTTTATTATGGCGATATTGGTTCTCTTCTACCCTTTTGCAAAATTGAAGGTTCGATTAACAGTTGCTGCTGCTGGAATTATAATTATTAATATTCTCAATATTTTAAGGCTGACAACACTGAATATTCTGACCGTATACATCAGTCCCAAATGGTTAAATTTCAATCACGATTTTATTTTCAACATAATTGTGTATATCTGTATATTTCTTCTTTATCTTTGGTTCATTCGTAGATACGGAAATACAATCCGGGAAACCGATAAAACGACGGATAAGGATATTTGATGATGTAATTTAATCAAGTGCACATGCAGGAAGAAATCACTCATGAGAATCATTTAACGCCCAAAATAAGGCTTATCCGCCGGGTCAACTCAAGCATTCTGTTGCTTCTTGCATTTGGAATTGCCTTTCTGTCATTTCAAATTGTGACAGCTTTTGTTGCCGCGCGTTTTGATGTTTTTAGAAAACTTCGGTTTGACGACATTCTGTATGTTGGCTTATACAGCCGCAACTGGACAAAGATGAATGTTATGTTCACTTTTCTTACCGGATCGTTAGGATGTTTGCTTGCAGCCATCGTTTTCTATGTATTGCAGCGGAGCTTCCGGAGGAGAAAAGGCGTGATGAAAAAATTCTTTTTCTATCTTGCATTAAGCTATTATACCATTTTCGCCGGCCTGGTTATCATGATTCCGTACATGCGCTACCGTGGATTTGGCGTTATTACACGCTATCTGTACTGGGACAATTACACCCAACTGATGATATCAGTCGGAGCTATACTGGTGCTGCCCCTTTTTGCAGGAATCATCCTCTCCCTGCCCTTTGTGCAACTTTCGCCAACCAAGCAAAATATACAGACCACTTCCAGTGTCACGAATTATTACATCGACCAGCTTATCATTCCATGGCTGGTTATTTCGCTGGTTATATTATTCGCTTTTCAGCGGATGGATTTTTTGTACCGGCTCATCTATATCTGCACCATGGGACTCACCTGTGTTATTGCCGGTCTGTTTTCGTACAGGATAAAAATAATCTCGCTGGTGAAAGAGCCGCCGCAGCGAACCATTGAATGGAAATTCATGCTGGTTTTTCTTGCCATTGCGGCATTCTGTTTTTTTCTGATGAATTGATTTGAAAAACCATTTCGCTATGGTCATATTTTTTGAAAAACAAAAACTTAATAATCCTTAAAATGTATTGATATGAAAACATTTCGGTTGACAATCTTATTATTATTCGCCCTGTGCAGCTCAAGTGCCATAGCACAAATCACTTCATTCAGTCAGAATTTTGACGCACTTACACCTCCTGCCCTTCCGGCCAACTGGAATGGCTCTGCACTGCTGAACACCAACTATGGCACCGGTAGTTTTTATACCGACCACACCATCGGCTCAGGCAAATTTATGTTCCTTTCAAATGGAACAGCCTGCACTGAACTTATAGCATCCGGAACTTACAACCTAAGTTTTTGGATGCGCATATCAAGCACTCCGGCCGAGAATGTTCTGGTTGGATATTGCACCAGCCAGTCGAACATTGCCGGCACTTTCAGCCTTCTTCAAACGGTGAACAATCCGGCCAATGTATGGACAAACTATAACCTGGTGATAACACTGCCGGTTAATTCATATATCACATGGAACACGGTTGGAGGTGCAAAAACACATTGCATTGATGATGTAGTTCTCAGCGTATATACAGGTATTGAAAACAGCGCAGCCCAAGCTGAGAGAATTTCGGTGTACCCGATGCCTGCAAATAATGAGCTCAATATCCGTTGGGAAAACAGCGCCAATGCCACCTGGAATTTTGAACTGTATGATATCAGCGGCAAACAGATTGCTGCAACAGCCGCTGAAACTATGACTCCGGGTATGCAGCATAAAATTATCAGCACAAAAAATCTGAACAACGGATTGTATTTTCTTAAGATTAACAAAGACGGGCGAACTGTTCAAACTGAAAAAATCGCCGTTGTAAAATAGCCGCACGCCATTTATTCCTGAAAGGATTGGCCATTTTTTACGCAGTCATGGCACAAGCGGTCGAACTGATAACACCTTTTCCTCATAACGCTGTCGGAAAATAGTTTTCCTTCGGAAATCGGTTTTTGCTGATTACCATTATTCATAGCGTGACCCGCGTTAGAAAAACTTCGTACGTATAACAAGGTTCATTATCAAGGGCAGGTAAGAATAGCAACCCTTAAGTCCGAATGGGAACGAGCTGCGATTAATAGTCAAACAGCCATAGTTTCACATGAGGCACAAAAAGGCTGAAAGGCAAAGCCACCTTTCACCCCACTCTTCCCTTTTCGGGAAATTCATGTACCGATTTGAATCAGTAGAGCCGAGAAATATAAACCGCTAAATATTATAATGCAGCGTGTTATAAGTTTGGTACGGAACATGAGAACACAGCATGAGCACCGTCTGACAGGGCGGCACAATCAACCAAAAGCAATTAACAATAAATCCGGTATTATGAGCCCAAAAAATGTAAATGCCAGCATTCCCGATGAGGATATGGCAGAAATCAGACAATCAATTGATGCTATCAATGCCAAGTTGCCCTTCCTGATCAGCATGACGGCTGATGAGCGGAGGGCATGCATGAAACTTGGCGACAAGTCCGTTAGTTTTGTAGATAAAGTAATAGGGTATTCGGAAACCAACAGCAACATGGTTCCTGCCTACCTGGATGTGACCCGGCTGAAGTCAGATTATCAGCTCTCCCGTGTCCTGACCGAAGCACTCCGCTTGCTGCATCCGCTGGTGCAGAATATAGAGGATACTGCTACTGAGGCCGGTGTAGAAGCATTGTCGGGAGCCATGATTTTTTACAATGCCGTAAAGGCGGCTGCAAAGACCGGCGTTCCCGGTGCCAAATCTATTTATGAAGACCTTCAGAAGAGGTTCCCCGGAGCCGGAGGCGGCAGGCCCGCAGCCGATAGTCCTGAAATTCCTCCTCAGGTCTGAAAACCCGCGTTACGCATGCCCGCACAGCCCTGTCGATTTCGGTGAGTGTAAGCCCTGCCCCGCCCAAAGCGGTTTCGCAGGGCTTACTGTTTTCAGGGGTATGTGAATACCTCCGCCTGCCATGGACCACCCTCCCGCCGGCACTATTGTTCAAGCTTTACACAGCGTTTTTGTACTTCATAATACACACGGAACCTCCGTTTAGTATATCAAAGTGTATCTGCAATACACTCTATTGTACAAATCGGAATATCAAACTGTATTTGCAATACCTGTGGAGGTATTTAATGGAATATCAAAGTGTATTTGCAATACCCGTGGAGGTATTTAATGGAATATCAAAGTGTATTTGCAATACCCGTGGAGGTATTTAATCGAATATCAAAGTGTGTTTGAAATACCCGTGGAGGTATTTAATCGAATATCAAAGTGTGTTTGCAATACCCGTGGAGGTATTTAATCGAATATAAAAGTGTGTTTGCAATACCAGTGGAGGTATTTAATCGAATATCAAAGTGTATTTGCAATACCCGTGGAGGTATTTAATCGAATATCAAAGTGTGTTCGGAGAGTGTAAAATATTCTGTGTAAATGGGAGTCTGTGGGAGTGTTAATATTATTAATATTAAACTGTCAAACTATTTCGGCAGAAGGTGGTCAATACGCCCGGGGTGTTCACCCAATAAAGAACTCTGTGAGTTAATTCCGGACAGTATCAATATACTTTCTACTGTGGATTCTTCAACTACTTGCCCTTCGGCAATCCGTTTTCGCAATTCAAAAATCAATTCGATAGCCTTGCTTTTTCTGGTTCCATCCTTATGAAGATTCTCTATGATGCGCTTGCACATTAACGGACTTGTAATGACTTGCCTGAACAGTTCAATTGAAGTTGTCTGATACATAGTATTCTTGTTTGCGGCCTTGAGCAATGAATGTCACTAAATCAAAGTCCGGAAATTCGTAATACGTTTATTAATGCAGATGTAACATACTCGACACCAATAGCAATTACAATAAATCCAATAATACGCGACAGAGCGTTGATGCCCGAAGCGCCGAGCACTCTTTCAATATAATTTGAACTTCTTAATATAAAATAGATACTGATTGTCGCGGCTAGTATAGCTGCAATAATCAAAACAACTGAAGTAAGATCATCGTACTCCTGTTTGTAGGTAATCAGCAAAGAAATAGTACCAGGACCTGCCAGCATAGGAATAGCAAGGGGCGTGAGTGTGATTTCCGAACGGGTCTCGATATCTCTTTTAACCTTCTCCTTTTTTATTCCTTTATGTTCGTTGAACTTACCCGAAAGCAGTGCAAAACCCGATGTCGCTATGATAAGGCCGCCGGCAATTTTTAAGGAATTGACAGATATTCCGAAAAGAATCAAAAGGTATTTCCCCAGAAAAAATGATATCAGCAGAATAAAGAGAACATTGCGTGATGTGCGCAGTGCAATTCTTGATTTAGCCTGCTTGCTTTGATTCCCTGTGAGACTTACAAAAACCGGCACAGTCCCCAGAGGGTTGATAATAGAGAAAAGTGCGCCAAAGGCAAATAGGAATAAGTTCATACGGGCAGTTTTATTTCAATAACAACGGAAAACGGTTAATTCATCATTAATTCAGTATTAGCGAACTGTAAAGCCCCTTGTTAGGCTTCGGTTCTCAATTCTTAATCATAAACAATGTTCAAATGTGCCGGCGCTCTGCTCAAGCGGCGACTCATGTTTTTAATAACGGTTTTATAAACGGCAATTCCCTTAGTATTCAGAGATGAGTCATCGCAGGCCAAACCACGGTCAATTAAATTCTCAAAATAATTTTCTTGCAATTCGAGTAACTCTTCGAGCAGTAATACGTCTGATTCCATATATGGAAGTATTTATTAAGGAATTGAGCAAATTTCGAGGATATACCTCGACTCGCGGTTAAGCTATCATTAAGTTAATATTAATTAATTGTATAGTCTGTGTAATTGCCGAAAGGATGTTATTTTTGAACCGCAAGTATTGCCAATAAAAAATAACTCACAAGGACTAACAATTTATTTTATGGAAAAGAAGATTGTGATTATTGGAGGAGGTGTTGCAGGACTCTCTGCAGGCATTTACGGACAATTGAACGGTTTTCGCACCGAGATTATTGAAATGCACACAACAACCGGTGGTCAATGCACTGCGTGGGACCGCAAGGGATATCGCTTTGATTATTGCCTGCACTGGCTCGTTGGCACTTCTAAAGGAGCATTTCATGATGTTTGGAAAGAAACCAATGTGTTGAATGAAAAAACAGTGGTTGTCGATCATGATGTTTATGTTAAAATGGTGAATGCCAACAATGAGTCCTTTTACATTTATGCAGATATTGACCGTTGGGAGAAATACTTGCTGGAACTTGCTCCCGAAGATGCACGCGGCATTAAAAAAATGTGCCGCGAAATGCGACTCGGGATACTGCTTGAACCATTCAGCAAACCTGCCGAACTGTTAACCGTTGTTGATTATATAAAAGCGCTGTTCAAGATGTTTCCGGTGCTCAAACTGATGTTCAAATTCCGGAACATGACCTGTACCGAGTATTTTAATAAGCTCAAGCTGAAAAATAATACACTGAAAACATTTCTGAATTCATTTTATGGTGATCGTGATTTTTCAGCCACTGCCTTTCTGTTGATGCTCGCTTTCTTTAATCAGAAAAATGCCGGATATATCAAAGGAGGATCTTTACCACTGGCTCAGCGTATGACCGATAAGTTTGTTTCGATTGGAGGAACACTTACCACCGGATGTAAGGTTACAAAGATAATAACCGATGATGGTCGTGCAAAGGCTGTAGAACTGGAAAACGGTCGTACAATTACTGCTGACTATATCATAAGTGCCGCCGACGGTTATCAGACACTTTATGGTATGCTTGGCGGAAAGTATTTAACAAAACAAATTGAGAATGCTTATAATGAATGGGAACTGTTTATGCCCCTGGTGCAGATTTCATTCGGGATAAATACAATTATTCCGACCTCAGAACCTGTAACATCATATTTGGCAGCCGGAAGAAAAATCGGAAGCACGGCATTGCCTTTTGGGTATTCGGTTATGAATTATTCTTTTGATACAACGATGGCTCCTGAAGGAAAATCAGTCGTGATAATTCGTTTTGAAACGCCATGGAAAGTATGGGCGACCATGGGCAAGGAACAGTATAAGATTGAAAAGGAAAACATACTTGCCGATGCATTGGCGATTATGGAAACCCATTACCAAGGGTTTCGGCAGTATGTTGAAGTTACTGATGTTGCAACACCGCTCACGGATGTCAGATATACGGGTGTTTGGCAGGGCGCGTACGAAGGCTTTATGCCTACTTCAACAAATTTCAATAAAAATCTGAACATGCGGTTACCCGGTCTGCAGAATTTCTTCATGGCCGGACAATGGCTCTTCCCCGGTGGAGGATTGCCACCATCGGCACAGTCGGGAAAGTCGGTAATCCAACTTATCTGTAAAGATGAAAAGAAAAAATTCAGGACAATCCAATTATAATTTCCAGTTAGCAACATCTCTTCAAAATATAAACGCGATAACTTAAACAATTAATAACGGAGGTATTCATTATGGGCAATAACATGAATCACAATGCATCAACGGGTGCGGTTTACGGAATGGGCTTTATTGGAGCCGCTATTTATTATATTTCGGTAGCCACAGGTTTCTGGATGGGCGTTTTAGGTTTTTTAAAAGCAATTGTTTGGCCGGTATTTCTGGTTTATGAAGCGTTGAAACATCTGGCGGCCTGATCTTCCGGAATCAAAGACGTTTCCGAGATTTTATTAAAATAGTTGTATTGAACCACTTGATAAACAAATGATGCACGTGCTATGAACGATGTTAATGATGTGACAGAAAAAAACAGAACAATCATTAATCAAAAAAATGATCCGTATGCGACTTTGGAACAAAGCGTATATGCTGCGTTAGAGACCTATTCCAATGTTCACAGGGGCAGCGGTCATTACTCTGCAGCAACCACCTACCTGTACGAGCAATCACGAAAAATTGTGATGGAATACATGGGTTTGAATGAGGATAAATGTGTTGTTATTTTTTGTACCCCGGCGAGAGCATCCGCCCTCATAAAAATGATTACCCCGGAGAGTTATCTCATCATTAAAAGCTGCGATATCGGACTGTCTCTTGGAATAAACGCAGTGGCTGTTAGAAAGAGCGCCCTTCCAAAAGGAGTTCCGTTCCAAACCGGCGGAGGTACCACCAAACTTGTTTCAAAAAAGTGGGTAATGTGGGCAGATACTCCTGACAGATTTGAAGCCGGCACGCCGGCAATTATTAATATAATTGCTTTTGCCAAAGCACTGCAATTAGTGCAAATGCACGGAACAGATATTTTTTTTAACAAGGCAGGCAAGCAACTGACCGCACTCGAAATACTGCATCGTGATGAACTGGAGCGCTACTCCGGCGTTGAGCTTCTGAAAGAACTCAACATGACTATGATTGGTCGTAACACTGAAGTGCCGACTGTAGAGGGCAACCGCCCGTTCATCAACTTCGACAACAGTGCAAGCACGTCATCATTTAAACCAGTATGGAACACGGTTCGTCAAACATGGCGCCAGCCTGTCGGAGTGCAGCAGGAGATAATCAGCGAGGTAAGGTCAATATGCGCCGGAATGCTCGGTGCACCAGAAGAAAGCTATGACATTCTCTTCACTTCAAATACCACCGAAGCGATCAATATTGCTTCAGAAGCGTTGCACCGTAAAAATGAAGAGGCTATTCGACCGGTAATACTTAATACACTTGTAGAACACTCTTCAAACGAACTGCCCTGGCGCATGCTGCCGGGGCACACGCTTATCCGCATGCCGACAGATTTGAATGGTTTCATGGATATGAATGAACTGGAAGGTATTCTGAACGCATATAATCAAACCGGTGAACACGGAAACCAGCGGATAGAAATTGTTGCGGTAAGCGGGGCGTCCAATGTGCTTGGTGTGTGCAACGACCTGAAAGAGATTAGCCGCATCGTGCATAAATATGGCGCGCGCCTGCTGGTTGATGCAGCACAACTTGTTGCCCACCGGCAAATCACCATGGAAATCAGCGGTATTGATATTCTGGTTTTTTCTGCACATAAGGTTTATGCTCCCTTTGGTTGTGGTGTTCTTATAAGCCGAAAGGGACAACTTCGGTTCAGCACCGATGAGTATGAACTTATCCGTTCTTCGGGTGAAGATAATGCCGCAGGAATTGCGGCAATGGGTAAATCGCTCCTGCTTTTACAACGGGTAGGTATGGATGTTATAAAACAGGAAGAACAGTTGCTGACGGCGAAAGCACTGCGTGGTCTGTCTGAGATCAAAGGAATGACAATTTATGGCGTTCAGAATCAGGAGTCTCCTGCATTTACTGACAAACTGGGGGTGATTGCTTTTGCCCTCAAAGGGAGAAGACCTGATTTTATAGCGCGTGAAATTGCGTGGCGTGGCGGAATTGGTTTACGCACCGGCTGTCATTGTGCTCATATCCTGATAAAACGAATACTCAACATCAGTTCTTTTCTTGAACAGGTCCAGCGGCTGATACAGATACTTTTTCCTAAATTTCGTTTTCTGGGCGTTATGCGAATAAGCCTTGGCGCCGGTAACAGCGAAGAGGATATAGACAGACTGATGAAGGTGTTGTGCGATATTGCCGGAGCACCGACTGCTGCTGCGGATGGTGCGCCCCATTCAGTTACCAATAAGAAAAAATATACACAGGCGACCATCCGCTTTGAGCTGAACAGATTTGCAGAGGGTCGGCGGGATTTGGTGTTTTCTTGAAATTGTTTATCCGTTATTTTAAATAGGTCGATTCAGGAAACGCACCAATAATCAGGCGGATAAATCCACACAATTCAGACCACGGTTGTCGTTTTGTTATCAATATTAACAAAGGCTACTTTTGCTTTTTGGTCGGAACAATCAACACCGGTTTTAATGTATGGTTTAGAACCTTTTTTGTAACACTTCCCATAGTAATATTATGTAACCATTTTTTACTATGAGAGCCAAGAACAATAACATCTGCTTTCACCTTCCTGGCCACCATTAAAATCGATTCCGCGCTATCGCCCGTTTTAACGATAGTTTGGATGGTATCATCCCCAAGATGCAGTTTAAAATTATCAAGAAATTTCAGCGCAGCAGTTTTCAGCTCATCCTCTTTTGCAAGATGGGTATTGCTTGCAGATTGCAATGGATTAACGTACTGGTAACCTGCAAAACCCATTACAGTAAATGGATTAGGCGAGGCATAAAGCTTTGGGTCTGAGATTACGTGCAATAATATTATTTCAGCGCCCATCGCTTTTGCTAATGAAACCCCCGTTTCTACTACTTTTTTCGCAGTTGGATCCCAATCCAGTGAGATTAAAACTTTTGTCATTTTTGATGTTTTCATAATATTCAGGGTATTACTTTGTATTGTTCATATTGGTGCGTTACTCATTGTCTATTGATGATTAGTTAATCTGTTTCCGTCAATGAACTTTACACTTTAAGACAAATCCATGACTTAATGAAATCAATTCTCAAAATCGCAATAGAAAAGATAAACTTCCTTTTCAGCACACCCTTCTAATTTCATCTGAGGTAACAATAATTTTGATCGCAGTTTATTAAAATATTAGTTTAATCATCCAATAAATCCCCGCTGAAAACAAAATGGTCATCGGGATCGTAAGTATCCATGCAGTTATGATACTACCGGCAACTTCCCACTTTACTGCAGAAAATCTACGCGTAACACCAACACCCATTATTGCACCTGTGATAGTATGAGTGGTACTCACGGGTATGCCCAGCATCGTGGCGCCAAATAAAGTCAATGCCCCCGATGTTTCAGCAACAAATCCATGAACAGGTTTCAGATTAGTAAGACCGTGCCCAAGTGTTTTAATTACTTTCCATGCTCCGAAAAGTGTACCAAGGGCAATGCATAAATGTGCGGAAAGCACGACCCATAGTGGCACATAAAATGCGCCCGTCAGATAACCTGTACTGAACAAAAGTGCTGCAATAATCCCCATAGTTTTTTGGGCATCATTACCACCATGACCCAAACTGAACCCGGCCGAAGAAACCAACTGCATTATTCTATAAAAGCGATCAACCTTCGCCGGAGGCACTTTACCCCATATCAACATTGTAAGTATCATGAAAAAATATCCAATGATGAAACCAAGTAAAGGAGCCAGAACAATGAAAATTGCTATTTTAATCAGGCCGGGCAGAAATACAGCAGACAGGCCTCCTTTGATAAGGGCAGGACCGATCAGTCCACCGATTAGCGCGTGAGAAACACTGTTAGGCAAACCATTCCGCTGACAAAACCACACCCACAATATCGCACCCATCAGAGCTGCAAGTACACAATAGGGATCGCCTTTTAATACCTCGGGATGAATAATTCCATTTCCAATCGTTGATGCCACGTGTACTCCAAATACGAGAAATGCGATAAAATTGAAGAAAGCGGCCCATAAAACTGCAAGTTTCGGGGGGAGAACTCTGGTGGCCACTATGGTTGCGATGCTGTTTCCCGCATCATTCATACCATTCAACAAATCAAACAACAGCGCAATCGCGATGGTTATTATTACAAGAGTCAGCATTGGAGGCCTCTATTAGCACAGTTTCTCAATGGACAAATTAATATACCATAAAGGTACTCTGTAAATGCTGAAAATAAGCACTTAACATATTAATTTAATATTAAGTTTGTAGGAGGGTACTTATCTATTATGCGTTAGTCAAATTTGTAATTTTATTGCACTTCTTTAACCTGCCTGCCTTTAATTAGCAACCAGAAAATAACTACCACTTCACCGATAAATGTAAAAGCTGAAATGCTAATATTATAATTGACCGACAGGAGTTTCCCAAAACCGTCAAGCAAGTATCCGACAGATGCAAGCATTACCAGTATCCCAAGTATTTGCTTCATGTAGCCGGCTTTTAAAAACAGGTAGCCAAGCACTAATAAATGAAATCCAAAAATAATCAATGCGAATTGCCAGCAGATGGTAAAGTTCTGAAAATTTATCATGACCTGTGCCTGAAGCTGTTCCTGTGTATAAGCCGACAGATAATCCGCCCCGCCTGCAAGTTGCAAAACATTTATCAGATAATAAAAAACCACTGCGAGCATGGCCGCATATACGATACGGAACCATGCAGCAAGCAGGGATAAACTGCTGTTAACCGGTTTCAGAAAAACATACAGCGCCCAAGCCACAATTATATCAAGCACAGCCACGAGAATAAAAATCCCTATGCCCAGCCGGAATATTTCCTGCGAAGCAAGCAGGTTACCGAAGGTTGTAACCGCATCGCCCGGAATATAAATCTTATTAAGTATTGCAAAATTAGCTATGGGCGCTATGATTGCCATAAGCAGAAGCGCAATGCCTGCAATAACGGCTGCTTTCCCAATTGATATTCCCGCCGTGAGATTCGATGTTTTGTAAGAGTTCATAAATTATTTATTTAAAAAATGATCATTTAACGGATTAATTTATTGCTTCTTTTTCTCTCCACTGTAAAGCATACCAGAAGATAAATGCGGTGCCCGCAATTTCGATGACGCTGCAAAAGATGTAATAAGGAGTAGGCGTCCCTGCAAATAATGTTGCAGTCTGCACCACGGTCATTATAATGGCTGCAATGATGTTAATCCAGCGGTTAGCTTTATATCTCAATATCCTCGACAATAAAATCATGGCAATAGGGATTTCCATCAGTATCGCAGAGCCCAGCAAAAAGCCGCCGGTCATGCTCATGCCGTTGACCGTACCAGCGATGTATTGTTTAAGCAAACCGGCATCCATGAGTGACATTACATCACAATAAAGATAATTTAGGGTGACAAATATCCACAGGGTTGACAGGACTACTTTTCTGTTCATTTTCTCTGTTTTCATACCTCATACTTTTAATTTCGTGATCATGGTTTTAATACCATCAGCAGGAGATGTGGCCAAAACTCCAAAGCGCTTCTCAAATTTGCTGCTGTCGAAAATATAATCCTGATCATTTTGATACAGGTGACTTCTGACAAGGCCTGGCATGTCGTATGGCTTAAGGGATAAAAGGGTGACAGTGCATTTTTTATGCTATCGGACAGTGCCATCATTTTTTATAATTTATTCAACAACAAATCGCTTAACATCATCATCGATCTTAATAAAATAAATCCCTGCTTTAAAACCTTTGATCGAGATTTTTTCATTCATTTCTTTCAACATATAACTGCTGATCTTTTTTCCACTTGCGTTGTAAATGCGGACCTCTTTTCCTGCAAGTTCGGCGGATGCAGCAACATTCAGTTCTTCGTGCACCGGGTTAGGGTATATGTTCCATTGTGGGCCTTCCCCGTTGAGCAGCATTATTTCAACACTGGTGTTGGTGCCTGCAATTGTTTTGGCAAAATAAATATTCATCCTGCCGTTGCGTGTATCACCCCACACCGAACAGAGCGTATCGCCTGAGTATGTGCAGCCCAGGAAATCATTGCCGCTTTGCGAAATCACGGAATCGAAAGTTATAAATTGACTTGATAATTTTTGATTGGCAGAAAATGTCTGTCCGTTGTCGGTGCTGGTGGCATAATAAAAATCATATCCCGCATTCCAAAATCCGTTTGATGATGCATCACGTCTGTCGCGCCATGTAACGATAAGGCCGCCTGTGGTATTGTATGCGCCCCAAACCATATCCTGGGCTTTACCGTTTGATAATGCATCATCATTTATCCTCACGGGGCCGTTCCATGATTGTCCGCCGTTGCTGCTTCTGAATGCAAAAATGTCGTTGTCTCCGTTCTGTGCATCGGGTATAAGAAATACCATTCTGTTACTATCCGCTGGATCGGTAATAAGCTGGTACCCGAGTTTAAAATTGGTATCATTTGAAGCCGGTATTGCTGCAAAAACATTGGAATAGGAGAATGACTGACCTTTATCCGCCGATGTGGCAAGATAATATGCCGGCAATGGATTCTGAGATGCAACATAACTGGGGTACACAGCGCAGAATTTCCCGCTCAAAGTTGTTGCCGGGGCAGCCATCGGCTGGGCAATGAGACTTCCCACCAGGTGCGTTCCTCCGTCCACGTTTGCGATAGTGCTCCATGTATGCCCGTTGTCCAGAGACACTTTGAAATAATTGCGGTTGGGCGGAGCAATCCACGGGGCAGGTTTTGTGGTAATATATAGTGTGCCCGAATTGGATGTATTTGAATTATCAACCACTAACCACGGTCTGTCGATCGGCCTTTTATTTGGAACATCATACATATCGAATGCTTTGGATGGGGTATCCCAGTTCAATCCTCCGTCTGTGGAACGGGCAACATATATCCCCCCGCTATCGGGCGCTTGTTTGTAATCAATATAGCACACATACAGCAAGCCGTTTTTATCAAATGCCAGCGATGGGTCGGCCGAACCAAAGCCTGTTCCGAAATGGGGAAGAGCAACGGCGGTGCTCCACGAGTTTCCCCCATCGAAACTTGCCCTTGTTTTAATAGCAATGCGAAACAACCCGCCCGAGTATTTGAAACCCATCCATACTGCAACCATGTTTTGATTGTTCACAGGATTAATGGCCAGATAAGGTTCGCCGTCAAATATTACACCGTTGCTGATGTTGGTATTTACTGTCTGCGCATTAGCGATCTGCAATACAAACAGCAGTAAGCAAAAGGAGAATGATTGTTTAACCATAACCTATAAAATTTGTGTGGCAAAATTTATATTTCAAGATTTCTTTTCATTTTCCTTCTAAAGAAAACGCCTATCAAAATACTGATAACAATCAAAATCAGCCAATTGATAGTAATCGTTGCAACCTCAAAACGATAACTTCTATCAAGGCCATATTTTATGGTGTAGAATATAAAAGCAATGATTGTTCCAAGGAAAGGAACAATTAGAATCCACCTGATTACTTTTTCCAAACGATTTTGAGTAGAAAAAATGGGAGCAATAAAAAGGAAAGAAAGGCTCATCATAAAATACCCTAATTCTTCCAACGCAATGAATATTCCATGTCCGTTATATTGTGAAAGTATTCCAATTCCATCGGTTTCCCCTTTCATGAAGCTGATTGGTACAACTGCAAACTGAATAAAATAATCAGCTAATAAAACAATTGAAGCAATCATTGAGAAAGAAATGCCAATAAAACTGTAAATTTTCTTTTCTGGTGGTGCAATAAAATGAATTGAAATAATAAAAATTAAGAAAGTGATGAGTTGGATAATGGCAAAGTACATCCAATAATAATCTCTCGGGTAATAATTCAGACTATCGATAAAAGGATACTCCATGCAATTCCCTGGACAATTCGGTCCTGACGGAGGTATTGCAGTCATAGCAAAACCTAATGTAATTAACGTTAAAACTGTCAGGAAAATCGACGAATAATACCCAATCCTCGTCACGTTCATATCATTATTCTTTCCATTTCTCATATTTTTCAATCTTTGCTTAAAAAAAAATCGTAGCATATATTTGCCAAACAATTGCGTCTATTTTGAAATTGATTTTAATTTTATTTCTGTCAGGTTAGTTTTCAAAGTCCAAAAAACAAAGGTCAAGAAAAGTATTTGCCCAATGAACATCCAATACTTTATCGCCCACAATTTAATACCAATATCATTTATATGCTGATTGTAAAAAAACAAAATTAAATTATTGTGAATTACATCAATTGTAATAATTATTGAAGTAATAAGGACGCCTATTTTCGGTCGGAGAATTAATAGCATTGCTGCAATTATATCAATAACAGCTAAAGAATCCCAAAAAATTGTTGAGATTAATGGGTGATTTATATTAGGTGTAAAAATACCGTTTTCAATGATCCACAAAATATGAGTCGATGCTCCAATTAACATACAAATAGCTTGTATTATTAAAATGGTTTTTATTCTTTTATTTAAGGTTTTGATGTGCATTAAAACTGCAAATTATTGGGAATCACTTTTTAAAGCTATTTATTGACGAGAATACTAACAAAAGTAGAGTAAAAAATAGAACCTGAGGAGAAAAACAAGTTTTCCGTTTCGCCCCATTACTTGAACGACGCGTACAGCATTGTGATCCATATTTACCAAAATGTTGCATTCTTAATTACCGCTTACCTCCCCCCGCGTTTTCATAAATATATATTTTTTTTTCTTTTACAAAAAGGCAATTGTCATTTCCTGCCGTGATAACTATTACAGGCGGAACAGTTGCCATGTAGTTCACATTCCTCTTCCGACAAGGAAAATCAACTTGTATTGAGTCCATCCTGAAGATTGTTTAAATATATACTCGTGCTATGATGTAATTTGTTTTAAAGCTTCGTAAACAATGAACACCGGCTATAATAAAGCTTATAAAAACTTAAACACCAATCCAGAACCCCGTGGTGACTAGCAATAATAAATACCGGTTTATTCACTAACATGAAGCAAATTTTGGAAAAAAGTGGAAAACGAAACGCAACATGTAAAATGATGGGAAAGGGTGTATATTTTTGTAGAAAACGCAGACGTTATATGCCCGGAAAAGTAAAAACCCTGATACAGCTCGCCGAAGAATACGGAGTGTCCCGCAATACATTCCGCAGATGGATCAAGCCAATAGAAGTCCAGTTGAAACTTACCCGCAGTCCTCTACGTGAATGGCAGGTGAAATTGATTTATTCTTTTCTTGATGAACCTTGATGATCCAAGAACCCCGTTAAAAGGGTAATCCATGATCTTCACAATCCGCATCCTCACTTTTCCAATCCAGGTTCACCGCATTTACAAAGTCATGAAGAATATTTCACCGTGTATTATGAACGCGGAATTCTTCAAAAAGATACCGTCTTCCTGAAAGCATCTTCGAATAACCAAAGCATCAGATAATAATTGAGTGGATTTTAATGCCCGATCTTGCACAATGTTGCCCGTTCATGCCACATCTTGTCGGATTATGCCATATGTTGCAAGAACATGCCCTAGTGGCCCTCCTGCGTTGGTGAATCTTTGTGGTTGTTTTTAATAACCCAAAATACCCGCAAAGATGAAAATAGATCCGAACCGCCCGATGTATTCCCTGAGTGTTAGCGAATACGTTGAACTGAACAGGGAGCTCCTGTCAGAAACAAAAATCACAAGCAACACGCCAACGGAAGAGTTTCCCGAGATCATGAACATTGATCAGGCCTCCGCATTTCTGAAAATCGCGAAACAATCCATCTACATGATGACCTCAAAAAGGGATATTCCTTTTATTAAAAGAGGAAAGCGTGTAGTGTTCCGCAAGACGGATTTGTTGAATTGGCTGGATGGTGGCCGTAAACAAACCCGTGAAGAAATCAAAAAGGATGGCGTAATACTCCACTGAGATGAAATTTGCATTAGCAACAAGCCTGTCAAAACTGGAAGAGATCATCGCGATGCTCACAGATGATCTTCGGCGCTATGCTCAGAAAGAAAAGGCCAATCAGCAGTATGTACAAAAGCAAAATAAGCTGATACAAGACCTGTGTGGTATTCATAATGATATGGATTGCCTGAACAATGTCGAATTGTTGTCCGATATAGAGCAGCGGATGAAGGAGCTTGAAGCTGCCGATCCCCAGATAGATTCTCATTGTATTTTGATTCACCGCAAGCCCGGCCCCGTGTGCAATAATACATTCATCGAAATAAAACCCGGATTGACATGATAAACTTTGTCCCAGTTCAGATTAAACCACGTAACGGGCAGAGTTTGCCGACGCCGGATCAGAGTAAGCCTGTATCTGATGATTATTCAGGAAACGTTATCAGATCTGCCGCTCAGCGACTTGAAGATGCCCGTAATCTGCCTGAAGTAAAACGACTTTTTTCGGTGATATGGCAAAGTAATGAGCTTCACCTGATGTTTGCAGATACGGGTATTGGAAAGAGTATAATGGCTGTGGCGCTGGCCGACGCATTGAGCAAAGGAGAATCGCTCATGTTCCTGGAGAACGATCATCATCCGTTGAATGTTCTATACTATGACTTTGAGATGTCGGACATGCAATTCCGCATGCGCTATACTGATGATCTTGGAAATGATCATGAATTCAGTCCACATTTTTACATTGATAATATTGAATTCAGCGCACTGATGTTGAAACATCCCGCACGATCTATGAACGATCTGTTGTTTCAAAAGATAAGACATGATATTGAGACTTACCAAAGTCAGGTGCTCATCATTGATAACCTGACCTACCTGAATAGTCTGAACACCCAGGACACACAAGTAGCACTGGAAGTAATGCGAAAACTGACCGAGCTTAAAAATGAATTCGAATTGTCGATTCTGGTATTAGCACATACTCCAAAACGAAGCATGAGCATCCCGATCACAATCAATGATCTGGCGGGAAGTAAGCACCTGAGCAATTTTGCAGACAGTGTATCAGCTATTGGAAAGAGCACTCAGGGAAAGAGTTCCCGCTACATCAAACAGGTAAAGCCATCGCGCAGCAGCGAGATACTTTTTGATGCTGACAATGTTGTATGCTGTGAGATCGTAAAGTCCGGAACCATGCTTACGTTTCAGCATACTGGTTTTTCTGCAGAGCAGGAGCACCTTAATATGGATCGTAATGCACAAAAAGACGAGTTGAAAGAAAGTGCCCGGGAAATGAATCAACGGGGCATGTCGGTTCGTGAGATAGCAAACCAGTTAAATATACCGACCACCACCGTTCACCGCTGGACACGATCCGGTGGCGAGGTGTTCCATTCGGAACAAATGGAACAAACGGAACAGAATGGAACAGATGGAACATGCCCCTATTAAAAGTGGAACAGAATGGAACACCTATTAAATGCTTATAAATCAAGAAGAAAAATTCAATTCGCCCCTTTGGTGTTCCAAGTGTTCCATTTCACAATGGAACGGAACAGGTGGAACACAATGGAACAGGCCAGACAGAAAATATCCGGGAAGAGCCGGAACAATTAACCCGATTAATAATTTAAAAGTAACGCAAAATGAGAAAAATGACTTTAAACGTGCCTGCGGAGTCCATAGTGGAGTTTGCCAGGATCATCGAGGAACATGAATTGGACAACACTATCGTTGGCCTAACCGAGGATGAAGAGATCATCGTGGAAGTACAATATGAGAACGATGAACGCCAGGGTGTGTTTGAACTGATCGAACTCACCGAAGGAGAAGACGATGATGAGTAATTCACGGATTGCAAAAACTAGGGGTGAGGGACATTCCCTCATCCCATTTTTAACTTAAAACAATGGAAACAACAAATATTCGTGTGTGTGCAGAACAGGATTTCTACGATGCCTTACTAAATGAACAGGAAAAGCGCCGCGGAAAGAACGGAAAAAAGACCTCATTAGGCGATATCATCGTTGAAATTTGCAAAAAGCAACTGTTTTCTGACCATTCTGATCAAAATAATGTTCAAAACGGGCCTCTAACTGATCAAATCCCTGCAAAGCAAAGAGGTTCGGACGTTGACCTGATGACCGGAAAGCACTTAGAAATGATCAAAAGTACAGATGACTATCTTTCAGCCCGGGAGAGTGCGTTGATCCGGCGTGAAAGGGATCTTGCGGAACGTGCGGATCGCCTGCAACAGGAAACGGATAAATTCTTTGAAGAGAAGACCGAATTCCTCGATAAGAAGTTACAAAATCAGGCACAGTCCATTGATGGTATTGTCGAAACCCGAATTTCACAGGACATAGCTAAGAAAGAACTTGCCGCAAAAAATGAGCAGCTAACGGATCTCAAAGATGAATTGAAATATCTCCGGAAGCAACTGGAGCAGGGCATTGCACTGTCCCACAAAAAAGATGAAAAAACATTAATGGATAAGCTGATGCCATTCCTGCCGAGCGTCATTACGGTTGTTGGATTGTTTCTGATGTCAAAGAAATTTGATCCGAATAATGATCAGGATCCGGTACAAAAAGAAATCAATAATGTGTTCAAATCACTTGATCCGAAGAACCGTGAAGCTCTGACTAAGGCCTTAAGAGATGCAATTGGAAACTACTCAGCAGGTGTAAATAAGGATGATCAAAATAATGATCAGAAAAGTGATCAAAAAGAAAAGTGACAGAATGAAATCGCCATTACTGATTATCAATAGATGTTTCAGGCGTATCCAGAAAGTCATAGATCAACTTCGTTTGCCAGTCAAGCAGACTTCGCCTTCCATTAATGTGAAGGGAATTCCAGATAGGTTTCAGCCAATTTTTTAATGTGTTACGGTGAACACCATATTCACTAGCAATTTCTGACAGCGTTTTAACTTTTCCGGGCATGGGCTTCTTGTTTTGCCCAAAATTAATTCAGAAGAATTTCCTTTTTACACTTCCGGCGCGGGCTGGCAGTACTTGACGTTGTTTGGCAGTGCTTGGCATTGAGAAAATAATATTTCGCAACAAATGCAAACAAAACAGTTCTGATGAAGGAATCTTTATTCATCAATAAGAGCTTCTCATTAAAGAATTCCGTCATCATATACGTTATTCGTCAATTTATCCTATTTTTGAGGAAGAAAGTATGTCCTTATGAAATTCTATCTGGGTGTTACAGATGTTGAATGGTTCCAGTTTCTTTCAAAAAAGGAAAATGAGGATATCAATTTCTGGCAACCAGGCGGCAACTCACATTTTAGAGTGCTTGCTCCAGGTGCACCTTTTCTCTTTAAATTAAAAAGTCCATATAATTCTATTGCCGGTATTGGGTTCTTTTCTTCGCATTCAATTCTGCCAATTGATATCGCCTGGGACATTTTCGGTGAAAGAAATGGCTTACATTCTCTTATTCAATTCAAAAAGAAAATAATGGGTTATCGGTCTGGGGACAATCTGTTTTCAGATAATCCTAATATTGGCTGCATCGTTCTTACCGATCCGATATTCTTCAAACCTGAAGACTGGATCCCCGTTCCGGAGGACTGGAGTAGAAGTATTGTTCAGGGAAAATCTTATAGCTGCGAAAATGAAATCGGCAGAAAGCTCTGGGAGAGGGTTGAGATGCTCCTTCAGGAATATAGGCTTTTTGAACGGGCTGAAAATAGCAAAAGTCAACTTATTCTTGAGGATCCAGGATCTGATTACACTCGCAAATACTTGACGAAGGTCAGGCTAGGTCAAGGGGCATTTAGGGTTCAGCTAACTGATGCTTATTATCGGAAGTGTTCTGTAACAGGTGAAAAGACATTGCCAGTTCTTGAAGCTGCACATATTAAACCGTTTGCCGAATCTGGACCAAATCATATTTCGAATGGAATTTTGCTTAGAGCGGATTTACATAAACTCTACGATTCTGGTTACATCACATTTACGAAGGATTAAAAAGTCGAGGTAAGTAAACGAATAAAGGAGGAATTTGATAATGGTCGGGAGTATTATCAATTCCATGGCAAAGCCTTACAAATTCTACCTGAACGCTTTTTAGACAAGCCTGAAGCGAGTTATATTCAATGGCATAATGAAAATGTTTTCAATGGATAATTCCATATTGGTTCGTAATTACGAGTTAATCGCATTAATCTAATTAACTTCGGTTCTGTTCAAACCTAATTCTGCGTATTTATGAGAATAAATTTCTATCAGAAAGTAATTACTTCACTTTAAATATTCTTATCGCTTACTGTATTTTTTTTATCGTTTAGAAATGATATTGGGAAAAAGCAAGTCACAATTAGTTATGATGTAATGCATGCCTTTGACAGGAATGATTTATTATATATACTTATCAAAATGACTTGGAAGAAGCATTAATACTCAACAAACGCCGATAATGTCAGTCAAAAAGAATTTAGCATATTATATACATTGTTTCACGAATCTGAGAAGGGATTATAGCTTTGGTGGTGCGCCTCATAAACCAATTCTGCTATTATCACTGATTGAGAATGTTGAGCAAGGATTAATTGTCGATGAGAAGATATTCATTACACCGGATCTGGTCGCCTCATTTAAAAGTAATTGGTCAAACTTTGTTATTACAAAGCACACCATGAAGTTTGCCATGCCATTCTTTTATATGAAAAGTGAACCTTTTTGGAAATTGATTCCAAAGTCTGGGTACGATCTGATTGTTAAAGCCAAATACTCCCTTGAATCATTTGCGAACCTGAATAGTGCTATCGAATATGCATTATTAGATAAAGAGCTTTTCTTTTGTCTGTCTCAAAGAGAAAGCCGTGAAGTTCTTCGGTTATCAATATTGAACAAATATTTCCCATATAATAAATCTCAGGCGCATGCAGGGAAAGATTACATTTCAGAAATAACAAGCGATATACTCACAGAAAAGCCGGCGACCTACAAAGAGAAGCTGGAAAAAATGCAGGAAAAACTTGAGGTTGATACTTATAATGAAGAGGTTTTCATTCGTGGGAATGTCTTCAAAAGGGTCGTGCCAAAAATCTATAATAATACTTGCTGTATCAGTGGACTGAACATCAGCGCAACATTTACTTTATCTATGGTTGATGCGTGCCATATTGTACCATTCAGCGAATCGCATGATGACACAATCACAAATGGATTGGCATTAAGTCCAAACATGCATCGGGCTTTTGACCGTGGCTTGATCACAATAAATGAAAATTATATAGTGATAGTATCGGAAAGATTCACAGAAGAGTCAGTGAGCCCTTTTTCAATAAAGCAGTTTAAAGGAAAACAAATACTACTGCCCTCTGACAAGCACTTCTACCCAAGCGCTCAGAATCTTATCTGGCATCAAAAAGTCAAGTTTAATCAATGAAAAGAATAATGAAAGAATCACAAGGAAAACACGTTACCATTCTGTCACCAGTAATAGCGTGACTATTATATTTCGGACAAATGGTCGCCATCTCAGTTTCAGTAAACCCCGACTAGGTTTTTGTTTGATTTTTGGCGACAAACCTACTTATGAAGAATTCACCACGCAGAGCTTTAAAAAAACAAAATTTCATCAAATTGTTTAAACTATGTTTAAACCAGAAAAAAGAAAGGGTTTCAGAACCTTCTGAAACCCTTGTCTTTCTATGTCGGGGCGAGAAGACTCGAACTTCCGACCCCTTGCACCCCATGCAAGTACGC
>JBAXND010000058.1 GCA_037133915.1 Bacteroidota bacterium | reverse complement strand
GAGGTGGTCAATTTGAACCGGCGCACACTGGATATTTAGAGCGTTTTTTCCATGCATGCGAACCTGCGCCAACTGAAATAGTAAGCTAGCAAGCTCATCCTTTTCACCGTCTTCGCCTATTGTTATTTTCCTGTCCTGGATTATCGTTTCTAAGGATCTAATAAATTCGTGATAGACATCGAGTTTTTTCTCAAAAATCTTACTATTTTTTTCTTTACTTTCTTCTGTTTCGGATTGCTTATTTAGCAAAAGCATTGTAACTGCAATAGTCAATATGGCACCAATTGCACCACTTGCAAGAGCATAAGGAAAATCTGATTTGAAGGCATACATTAATGAAAATGATAATACCAGAATAATTCCAATAATAATTGCATTGACCGTTGTCTTGCTAATTTTATTTCTTTTTGTCATGATGTCTGAGTTAATTTTAATACTTTGGGATGTGCAATTTAAGCATGTATTGAAAGAAATTAATCAGAAGGAATAATATCCAGGACTTTTCTATGTGGCAATCAATGGATATGCTATTCGGCATCCTTTTCAAATCTAATAATGAAACTATCATTGACTACAGAGAATAATTCATTGTCCGTGAAACTGTGTCTTCCTTTATAATCAAACGGGCCTTGTATTATTTCAATAGTTGTAATTTCAGGCTTATCAATATTTCTGACCAAAAATATTTCGTAGTGCTTTCGTAATTTTTCTCCTTGGGCAATTTCGTTTGATGAAATATGAAACGCATTTTCTTTTCCTACAACTTTGACTTCTGCATATCTTGGGTACTTTGCATCATTAGGAATGTATTCGAGGTCATAACCTTGCCCATCTTTACCATCTGTATTGATACCTGCTTGTTTTGAAAATTCAGAAACCCATTTCACACTTTCATGGTTTTTTATAGAATTTAGCAAATGTTTGTAGACGAGCCATTCCCCAACAAATCCAATATCTTCGTTTATTTGCCTCGGTTTTCTGGGCGGTTTTATTGGGGGCCGTTTTATTTTCGTTGGATCCGAAACAACATCGTCATTTTTTTTAATTTTTATCTTTGAAAGACTGGTGTTGAAAATATTTTCTGATTCTAATTGACTATAAAGATCGGAAAGGTTATCAAAAAGAAAAGAAGAAACACCAAGAGTTATTTTTCTTTTCGCCATGCTATTAGGTCCCGTAAGTTCTTGCGGACTTGTTTTACCAATCCAGTCCACTAATTCATCCAAAAGAACCTGGATTGAATTTTCAAAGTACAAAAGGCTTTCTAAATCAGGCCGTTCATTTATAAATTGGTTCGCCAATTCTTTTGAAATCTTTAAATCAATTGATTTTGATTCATATGCATTTTTATTTGACTGGTAGATTTGTATGAAATTTATATCTGGCGTATCATTTAATTCTATTTCAAATTGTTTTAACAATTGATCATGCAGATCTTTTTCGACATCATAGTTGATTTCATTTATGAAAACCCCCACTAAAATATCATAACGATTTAGCAGATTCAAAAACTCTTTTTTATCTTCTTTTGAATTGTTGCACAATGAATACAAAACGTTTTTGAACTCTGGCCTTTTAATTTCCTTTATTCTTTTAAAATCCAAATCATACAATTCACTAATATTAAGTGAGGGATATGCGAATTTGTTTAAAGTATTTAAGGTTAAATTAGTGGCGTTAAGTAATTGAACGATTAATCGTAATGACGACTCCTCATTGTAGTCATCATAATTAATTTGATTAAAAACACAGGTAATTATTTCATGATATTCCGGAAACAACTTTATGAGTTCTTCATGTAAACTGTTATCCGTAAGGCTGTCTTTACGAATGTTTTTTACTGGGAAACATTTGAGAAAAGAATGCCAGAAATGAATTTTAGGATCGTTTACAATTCCCAATATTTCTTTAGCTTGGATTAGTTTTTCTAGATTTTCATCGTCTAATTCTGCCCTAATTATATCATCTCTTCCCGAGACCGATTTTGAAAATAGTTCTCTTATCTGTTGTCTTTGTGCGTCAACATCAATCAAAGCAGAAAATGCTTCAGCAATCGTTGAGCAAAAACTAACATCCTCCTTTAATCTGCGCTCATCAGTTATGAAATCCGGGGTCTTAATATAAATAGTTTTTGCTTTTTGTAAGTATAGATATTCATAAACAGATAAACTAAATTCTGCTTTTTCTTGCTCTCGTTCAAGAAATACACTTAGATCTGTCACTAGTTTAAACTTAATATCCTTAATTAGATTCTTTTCTTTCCCCGTCGTGTCAAGCTCTTGCCTAAACACATAAACATATGCTTTGAAAGACTCTATTTCCTGTTCAAATTTGGAGCTTAAACAATGAAAAATAGGAGCCCCCGCTAGTGTGAGTTTTAGGCCTTTTAAAGGTTTTGTCCCAAAAATCTTCAGTATTTTATCTTGACTCCTTCGTCTTTCTATTTCAATTGTGTAGAATTGATTTATAATGCTTTCACCATACCTTTTATTGTCAACATAAAATACAGAGGAGTTGGGTTGATAACCAAACACTCCATTTTTTTTACAAAATACTTTTCCTTCAAGTTGAAAAATTTTATATTCAGAATCATTAATATCCAAATTCCGATCATCAAAATTCACAGCCAATTCCCTATACAACGTCTTTGCTTTGTGGCCGGAAGTGTCTATTTCATTGAGATTATTTAATATCGAATATAATGTTTTTGTTTCGAAAGTTGATATGGTTTTGTTTACCCCGATTATATTTAATAGGTAATCAACTTTATCTGAATTTATGTTGTAATTTTTAAAAATTGACGCATCATAATCAATTTCGGGCTTTTCTATAAGGGGACTAAATTCTTCAGTAATTGTAGCTGAAGTGGTGCATATTTTTGGAGCTTTTATTTTTCCACTCTTTGTTTTAAGCCAAGCGGATCCGGATATCAACCATTTTAGATAATTAACAATCTGCTTTTCGTGTATATCCCTTTCAATTCTAGCATTATAAAGCCAGAATGCAATAACGCTCTTCTCGGGTTCAAAGTTATTCTCTAGACCGCTCAATAATTCTTTGTCTAAGGAGAGCCAAGCTAATATAGTCTCACTTTGATTAGATTCAAGTATCTGCTCAATGCCATCAATCGATTGTACATAAATTTTACTATAAGAGAATAATTCATTTTTAAAGTCAAGATAATTTTTATAATTATTAAAATAGTTGTCAAATCTTTTTATTCTATAATCGTAATTCTTCATCGCAAATTCTGCAAATTCTTTATCTGCGGAACAGTGAATTTTTTTTGGGAGATATTCAACACCTAACCAACAAAAATACTTTTGAATTTGGTTTTCTTCTTCTATTTCCAAACCGAAATCTATAGGGGCTGCGAGCAATTTCGTTCTATCATAATTGTATAGTTGTGCAGTAATCTTATTGCCATAGTATTTGCCAAAATATACTTCGTTAGATTTTCTTCTTTTCTTCTTCTCTGTTAAAACAAGGGCAGATATTTCAGATGATAATGCTGGGGGATTGGAAGTCTTAATTTCATTTTTAAAAAGCTTAAATAAATATGTGTGGAGTTCTAGAACATCGGCGTTTGATATTGTAACTTTAGAATTATATTCCCGAATTAAAGTTTCGGCTATTTCGATGAAGGAATATTTTTTAATACCGAATGGACCAAGAAAGGCTAAAAGCGTTTCAATATTATCAGTGTTCAATTCCTGTAAAAGTGAATTCGTAAATTCAGTATTCAAAAATCTGATGTTTATAAACTCTGGAAGCTGAAACTCTCTACTGTCATTTGGATGAATAAATATATTGGAATTCCACTTTATTGGATTATTATTAGAATCAATAAGGCATTCCTGCAAATCAGATAATTCGAACGTATTTGATCTGAGTTCTTTTTTATTTGAATCACAAGCAACAAAGTAGAAAAATAGTTTTGCCAATTCTTTGTTGCTTATTTTATTGATCCTTTTTGCAATAATTAATGAAAATTCTGTTATTGAATAACTGTAAAGCGGGAATGAATTTAAAAATTCAATTATAGACTCATCTGAACATTCAGGCATTAAATTTTCGACATCATCACCAAAAGCAATGCTCGCAATCGGGCTGTTATAAAAAACCGGTTTTAAACTATATGAAAAATACCGATTATTCACATTTGGAAAAATAGTGCTTGATTTAATTTTGGCGAAAAGTGTTTCTTTGAAATTGAATTTATGTAAAACACTATCAATTTTATCAAAATCAATGTTTAAAAGTTTAAGAGGCAAATAACTTGAATTGAGGCTCTCTGAGGCTATCCATATTGCAGTTTCAATTAGCAACTCAGCGAGTTCGCCTGTCAAGTACTCATTGTGCCCTTCAGTGTCATTCAATAATTGATTTCTATCCTGTGACAATTCAAAAGTCCCATGTAGAAGTGCAGGAAATGGAAAACGAACTTCCGTTTTAAAATAGCTAAAAAGTACATTTTCTGTGTCAGAGAATTCATCGTTCCAAGCAATTTCAAGTTCATAATTCTTATCCTTATGGACTCCGCTCCTGCTTTTGATATGCCAGGTTTTATTTTCAGCACACCCACTAAGAAGGTTTTTGCTTTCAACAGTTACAATTTCTTTTGTGGAATTAGGGAACGACTTTTTAAAAATAATCTTACTTTCAGGGCTATCAATTTCTATTTCCTCAATATGATTAAGGAAAATGAGAGTTTCCTTATTTATGATTGAAAAAATTTGTAATTGAACTTCATCAATAATTTTTTCGTTTAATTTGATTGTTATGGTAGTGTCATAGTCATCAATTTTAATGTTCTTTTCACTTTTCAACTCTGGTACGCGAAGAGTTGCGATAGGGTATTTAACTTTGCTTTTGTTTTTTAAAAAGTTAGAAATATTTTCTGATTCAGAAATTAGATTTTCCAAAAATCTCTTAGCTATTGCTTTTGAAAAACCTATTGTAGTTCCACCACTATTAATAATAACTTCATCCGCCCAACTTAGGATTGAACGAAATCCTAAACCCTTTTGTCCAATTTTATTTTGTTGTAGGGTTTTCGAACTTAGGTTACTATAGATTATTGAACGAAATCCATCTTCATTAAATGGTTCCCCATTATTTGCAATAGTAAGGATGTTGTCTGACAATCTAATTAGAACTTTTTTATTTTTTGCATTTTCACAAGCATCATCTGCATTTTGCAACATTTCGAGCAATTGCCTCCCATTGTATGCTTCAATGTTCTGTCGTTCAATATTGAAATGTTCTAAAATATATGCGGGGGAAGAGCAATAGTCCGATTTTCTTTTTTGTAATTCTTCTTCAATGAAGCTATTCAGAGGAGCCATCTGCAGTATTTTTTAATTATAATAATCGATAATTATTCAAAAAATAGCAACTTCTAAAGTTGTAGATTCTACGCTGATAAAATCATTTATTTATTTCTGAAATAAACAATGAGGATAATAATAATTATGCTAAAATATATATTTAATCGGTCTATATTACATGATAGGAATAATAATTGACAGATTGCTAAGGAGTCATTTCTTCTTTTATTATTTTTTACTCCAAAACTAATTTTTCCCTCACCAACTTACCTGTGGAAGATGAAAAAATGAAAACATGAAAAAGTGAATCCGCCGGTGGGCGGATAATATGATCTTTCGCTCAATGACCGGCAGTAAAACGCCCGAAGCTCAACGACCAAGTGAAAAATGCAAAATTCCTTTTAATTCTCATTTATTCACCTCTCAGTAGTTACAGAAACATCCACTCTTTTCATTTGGCGATGTTAGGATTGTTGTCCATTTGGCCGGTTAGTCTTTGTTGCTCAAATGCTGCTATTGAATAGAATAGGTGACAGAAAAAATAATTGCAGACTGCAAACCTTGCAAAGTTTGCAGTCTGCAAAGTAATTTGTACTATATGATTTTTGAATAAGAGCCGTATATCGGCTGGGTAAGATACTTGCCGAGCAAGTCTTTTAGAAAGTAACCGACACTTCGCTCAGAGAGTTTATAAGTCTTGCCGAGTTCAATTGCTTCGGCTCGGGCGAAGTCTTTTGGAAGCGCTTCAAAGAACTGACGTTTGTTATCGCCCGAGCGAAACACATCGCTTTCTTTTTGCTTAGGCAGGTTGTGAAACATGAGTATGCTATGCTGCAAGTAGGTTTGGACTAAAGTTGATGCAGTGTTGAAATCAGCATCAGAACAGCAGAGCGTTGTTGAGTAGTCGCCATTTTCGAATTTGCGAAGGGTGGTCAGGATCATGGCAATGCGGTAGAGGATCAGCCCAAGCCGTTTGACAACACTACCTGCATCCCCACCGGTAAAGAGTACGGTTTCGGTAAGATGTCCTGTAAAATTGGTGTTCAGTGTTTGCCACTGACTTGCACTCAGTTTTATTTCTGTCGGTGATGTTTTTAAAAACTCGACCATGTCAAATACTTCAGCGGAAAGTCCGTTGAAGTATTCAGTAAGGTTCAGAGTGCCGGCATCAGGGGAAACGTCTTTCCATACTTGCGGCACGCGGAAGGTGTAGAAGATAAATCGGCTGAACAGTCCATCTTCGGAAGAGGAGATAAGGCCGGTGACCTGACTTGGTGTTCCTGATAGGGCAACAGCCAAACGTGGCGCATCCACCTGTACATACTCATTGTTGGCTTTGCGTGAACTTGAAATGCTCTCGTGGTGGAAGGCTTTGCGCAGCATGTCGGAATATCCACCCCAATCCTGCTTAAACACATTTCCCATGGTGTCGGCCTCGGTTTCACAGATTATACCCTGGCCGTCATTCTGTTCAAGATGAGAGATAATCTTTGCATAACTTGTATTAGCCGGAATGTACACCACTTTATACGGCGGCTGTTCAGGCATTTCGTCGGGAGGTTCATTCTTTTTCTTAGAGCGCTGAGCCATCTTATACTGTTCCATTTCAATAGTGTACCGCTGCTGTTCCTCCCTGCTTGCCCTGATGGTTACGTCATGGTACTTATTTGCCAGCATTTTCGCGAACTTCAATGCACCCTTTCCGCTTGCTGCCGGTGCAATGACGAAGCAGAACAAATGGGGGTATACTGTTTCCTGTGAGTAAACTCCCTGAACGTTGGGCATGCAGCCACTGAGTATTGACAGCGCCGCCGTAAGAAATACATCCCGTTCGCGCGACACGGCAAAGACTGACGCGCCGTTTCTGAGAATGCCGGGGAGTTGATCAAAGAGTTCGCCGGGAAGTATAGGCGTAGCTGAAAGATGGTCGGGTATGTCCGGTTGATCCGTTGGGGGAGGGCAGTTAGCTTGCTTATTCGTCAATTCTGAGACTGCAAAGTTTGCAAAGTTTGCAGTTTGCAAGTCATTGTGGCGATATGAACTGCGGACAATAGTTCTTATTTCCTGCTTCGGTAAGTCATAACGTGCCGATATCAGGTCATGAGTTTCCTGTTCCGCGATTCCTGCACCTTTGCAATTTCTTGCCAGCAGAAAGATGAAGTTATTCCTGTTTCCGTCAATATACGTTTCCAATTTCTCCGTGAATGCAATACATTCCTCAAAAGACCTGTGAAAGGCCTTTGCTGCCGGAGGCGCTGACGTTGGAGCTGAAACGGCCATTTCGATATTTACATGGAATGGTTTGTATTCATGATTGTAATACAAATCAGGATCGAAAGAGAAGAAACAGAGTCGGGGAATGTCCTTGCATTTGGGATCCGCCTGAATACCCGTTACCTTTTCATAATGTTCCCTGACCTGTCTGTAGGCCACTGAGTGATGTTCCGGCCCTGTGGTGACCTCTGTGAATACTTTGAGGCCGTTACCTCCGGGGCTGCGAAAACAAGCAATGGTGGTTTTTTCTGTAACGATCTTCTGATAAACAGATTCGAGAACTTGATGATCGAGCTTGTCGAAATCAAGATGAACACAATTACTGTATTCGTCAAGATTATCGAGGGTACGACTGCCTTTGAACGTTCCGCAGGGAGTAAATGACGGCAGCTTCTTTTTTTGCTGGTCGTACTCGTCCTTATTGCCGTTCTCAATCAGTTTCCGCAGGTGCAGGACCTCGTCCCGGTAACTGCCGTTCCGTATCAGTTCGAATACGGAAGGCAGAAACAGGTTCTCTTTTACATTACTCAGGTCTGAAAAAACAGATACCATCATGACTTACTTTCTTGAAGTGTCTGCCGATTGGTAATGCTTTTCCATCAGCGACTGAATGTCGGAAGCCTTGAAAAAGATTTTACCACCAATCTGGGAGAAGCTTAATACCTTCTTGTCACGGTAGTTTTGCAGCGTTCTTTTGGATATTTTCAGAAGCCGACAGGTGTCTGATATATCCAGCCAGATATCTGAAAGAGGATTTTGTTTGTGATGTTGTACAACTTGAGAGCGGATTTCATCAAGTTTTGTCACAAGTTCGCGAAATGCATCGGATTGAATTGTTATTACTTCCATTTCTTTTGATTTATGAGATTAAACACTAAATGAATTAATCTTCGTTGGCCATTGAAAGATGAAGCAAAAGTATCCTGATGTAGAGCGCAACGGTAGTTGCAAAGGGTTGTGCAACCCCAGGCAAAAGGCAGGCAAATGAAGGAAAATGGGTTATTTTTTTTCCTTAAATTTTTGTGTAGTCTGTCTTAAATGAACCAATTTATCGTACCAAAAATCAACAGCCTTGAAATCCGGCATGTCAAAATTATTCTTAACGCTGTTGGAACTGATAGTATCGGTTTTCTTTGTTTGAAAGACTTCTGCAATAGATTTGAATAAATCTGTTTTATTCTTGACCTCAATAAGGCCGTTGTCGTATAATACTCTGAATAGAAAAGCCAATTCGGGAACGGTGAGGTTCACTTTTATTTTATTGTTTGCGGAAGAAATGGTTTCTGAAATTGAATTGGGCTTATCCGAGACTTGGTTTTCGGCAATGAAGGACTCAAGAAAAGCATTATAGCGTAATAATGCTTCGGCATTAGCGAATGAATAGCTGCCATGGATATCGCACTTTTCATCAGAATAACGCTGATTGCGCAATATGCAATCCATCTGGATTGTCATGTTTTTCCAATCTCTAACTCCGAAGAATGCATCTATCCTCTCTTTTTTAATTGAATCTATTTCCCCTTTAATCATGCTCTGGATAAGGTCAAGATCCCGGCGAGCAATCAGCAGTTTCTTTTCAGTTGATCCAATTTGTTCAAAGCTCTTTGCAAATCTTTTTGAATAGAGATCATCGACAAATTGAGTATAAAGATTACGTTGATGATTTCGGATTCTCAATTTTTCCTCTTCAGTAAGTGCATCCCATTCAGGGAGTTTGCGAAAATATACATTCCAGAATTTTTGCCATTCGGTTAAAGTCACAGTACAATTTTTCCAGGCATTTATATAATCCTCAAGTTCGCGCCGTTTTTTTTCTGCATTCTCTTTCTCAAATGCCGTGTTGGTTTCTTCTGCTATTTCAAGGTGCTGATGAAGAAAATTTTTGAATTCACACATCTCGCGCACAATAATGAATTTTTTAAAATTTTCATAAATAGTGGTGATTTGCTCTCTTTTCAACGTTCCGGTGATAAGTTCAGAAAAGCCATCAGGATTTGAGGATAATATTTTGATTAGGAGATTAGGTTTAGCTCTTTTATCATTATTGAAAAGGCTCTGCGGATTTATTTTAAAGTTTTTCGCATGATTGTCACAGAACGATTGTAATTTTGGAAGGTCTTTGCAATCGTAATTTACAAGTTCGTTGCAGTGTTCAATAAGTTTGCTGACGTTTTCATAAGGGCCGGCATATTTTATGTTTTCAAGTAACTCATTCTTGGCGGCAGCTTTTTTTTCTTCAATGATTGACCTAATTTCTTCAATGCTAGGGCTTCTTCCGTAAAATTTATTAATACTTTTTGTGAGGTCGTTAAAACATTCACTGCGATATTTGTAATTCATGACGAGCTATTTTTAAGTGTTGTAATCAGTACCCCAAATTTAGTCAAGAAATAGGCTATTTTCTTTGAATCACGAGCAAACATTTAGAATATTTTCCATTAATACCATAAAAATATTTCATGAGCTGATGTATCAGTCCTATTTCTGGTTAAAAAACAGTTAGATTTAGGTAAGAAATCAGTAAAAACGGGGTAAAACCGGTAAAATTTAGGTGAAATTAGGTTAGATTTGAGTGAGCGAACTGAATTTCCAGTTTAAAATTGATCAAAATGGGGTGGGATTTTTATTTCTGCCGCATTTATGTCCGATCTTTATAAATGGAATTGCAGTTTAATTCTCATCTTGCGCTCAGTTTAGTTTAATGATTAGCTGATTGCACTTACAAAAGCTGAAAGTTGAATAAATGTCCGATTATGCCTTTACATCAGCATGAGTTTGAATGAATATTTGTAATGTAAACACAGTTTATTATGGCACGCAGCAAGACTCCTCATGATATTCGAATGGATATTCTCCAGAAAAGTATTGATTATATCGAGAGCCAGTTGAAAGTTGGCGGAAACCTGTCGGTTAAACAAATCGCGGATAATGCATGCACGGTAGAACGGAATTTATTGCGGAGATTCAGATCTGATAAACATGAAAGTGTTTCGGGGTTTGTGACAAGATTGAAGGTTGAAAAGGCACAACGCCTGATTGCATACACGCTGAAAGATCCTGAATTGATATATGAAGATGCCGGATTTCGCGATTATGAGTCTTTTGAAAGGGCTTATTGCAGTTTAAAGGAGGGGAATCCGCATGAATACTTAGCGGAGATCAAAATAGTAAGAAAAAATTGCAGGGAATCATCGCATAACGGTGAAGATATTATTCTTGAAGATATTAAAATGGTGGCTGTCCGCGATTCTGGAGATTACAATGGCAGTAAACCTGAAGTGGCCTGGGGAAAACTTAATTTGATCATCCGTAATAATAACTGGAATTTAGAAAATGCAGCTTATTATGGAGTCTTGTACGATGATACTGTTATCACAAAAAAAGATTATTGCAGGTACGATGCCTGTATTTTGCTGAATACCAAAGTAAATATTGGAAAGAACTTGCGCGAAATCAATTTGCCCGGAGGGCGATATCAGAGGTTCCGGCATAACGGTCCGTACAGTGAGTTGGAGGCTGTTTATTCAAATATTTACGATGGATGGGATGAACATACGCTTTTTGATCTTGGTGAGCGGCCAATCATTGAAAAGTACTTGAATGCCCCTCAGGATATAGCATCCACAGAGTTGTTGACTGAAATTTATATTCCTGTACATGATAAAACAATATTGTAATGGAAAATATTAGACGGAGGATCATTGAGTATCACAGGCAATTTGATACGATAAAGGCGGCAGGGGAGATGCCAACAGATGAAATATTCAATCTGGAGGATGAAATTCTCTCACATTTTGGCCTTGGGTCAGGGAGTATGTACTTATATCAAAGTACGCTGCAATTGAAAATAGCAGAGTTGAAAGAAATGCCTGATGAAATAGTCGCAAATACAATTATAGAATACTTATCAGCTTTGAAAGGGCAAGACGATGGAGCGATTATCTTTCAAGGTTTTGAAATATACGAGATAGTGTTTAGCAAAAATTCCTTTTTTACATTTAATATTACTCATTCAGAAAGTTTAATAACCGCGAATGATGATGTTGTAGATGAAGAGCTACATAGCGTATTACTGATGGATGATTTCGGGATGGTAAAGAAGTTGTTGAAAAACGCTGGTGCAAAAGGTTTTTATGTGATTGATAAAATTCAACAACATTTAAATTCTAATTATGACCAGGCGCCATTTGTGATCAATGTCGAACGTGATTTCGGTCAAACATTGTCGGTCAATAACATTCTTGTGAAAGCCGAAAGAGAAAACAATGTTAACGAGCAATCCAACACAATCGCGGAGTTCAGAGTTATTTCAATTCATCCAAAATCTGAGAAGCTGGAAAATGCCTTTGAAGCGATAGATAGGCGAATTTCAGAAGAAGTGCTGAATGATAAACTTGGCAAGTGCCATGAAACACTGGTACAGTCCTATATGCTTTTTCTGCAATTCCAGGAAATGGGATTTGTGGATATCGAATGCAGGGCAAGGGCTGGCCTCTCAGATAATCTGCTTTTTCAAATGGCATTTCTATTGTACAAGATGCGGCACATTGAGATAAGTACTGATTTTATTACTCTTCATGAGTATGTGTTCGAAAAAAAGGATTTCGATCTTTTGGAAACAAACTTTATCCGGATACTAACCGGCTTCAAGGAATCATGGTTCCAGATAGAATCTAATCATTTTGACAAGAGATACTTTATCAGTGGCGTTCACACTTATTTGGCGCGGAATAACTATTTTATTCCAGTTGAAATAATTGATAAAACAATTGATTTACTGTTTGAATACCTACGGGAGAAGCATCTTTGGTGGAACGATTAAATCTATATTTTATGGATAATGAAAAGAACTTGTTGAATTTTATATCGAATTTGCCTATGGTAGATGGTCGGATAATATGGGATATCCCCATTGAAGTGGATGACGAATGTGCATTTAGAGCGTTAAGGACAGTCTTATATGCGGAACCCAAGATTAATCCACCAAGGAAAAGGATAAAAAAGTTAAAACGATAAGGAGAAATTTTAATGGAAGATATCTATGACGCTTGTAAAAATTTAATGAAGGTCAATGAAATTAGCCAAGTGACCGCAGAGATACTAATTAGTATTGGAATCGAAACGCTCAATGACCTTGCGAATGCAGATCCCGATGTGCTGTTCGAAAAAATTTCTAAATTAAAAAATGAGGGGATAATTAAAAGCGGAAATTCAATAGAATATATTAGGAAATGGATAGAAAATGCGAAGTTGCCTCACCTGCAGTATTCAATTGCCAACACCCGGTATGATGATCTTAAGGCCCGGTCATTCAATGAAGCGATACGCATTATATTGTACTATCATCTCGTAATTGAAAACAATCCTGAAATTATTCCTGGTCTGATATCTTTTGAGGTTAAAGAAGAAATGAAATCATGTTTCAAGAAGTCTTTCACTAATATGAAAATGGTACGAAAAAATAATGCTATCTGTCGAAATTGGGAAAGAAACAATGTTGAGATAATATATGAATTGAAAAAAATGCACTCGGTTTATTTTGAGGAACTGTTTCCGATTGAAAAGTTCAGATTAAAATATGGAAAGGATGAGGACATAAGGAGATGTCATTATTGCACGATATCGGAGTCGCAGATAAAACATTTGATAGAGCATGGCGAAATCATTACAAAGCGGATATACAGCAGGGGACGGACGATGGAGGTTGACCGTACAGATCCCAACGGAAAATATGAACAATTGAATACAGAACTATGCTGCTATTGGTGCAACAATGCAAAAACTGATGAATTCAATGAGGATGAATTCCGGCCAGTTGGTGAGGCAATAAAGAAGATTTGGGAAAATAGATTGAAATTAATAACTGACAATCATGATAACTGACCAAAAAACAAACAAACTGTACCTGTCGGACAAGCTCTCTAAAACCTATCCCGGTTTTTATTCAAATTTTGTCAAAGCGTTAGATGCTGCGAATATCTACCCCGAGGTACTCGTTGGCACAAAAGATATTTGGGCAAGAGATTACATGCCGGTACAGGTAAATGAAAATGATTATGTGGGATTCAAATATGATCCGACATACCTCCGATTTGAAAAATATAAGAATAAAAAGACTGATGGACTTGCTGTCTTTCCTCTTAAGCAGATTAAACCTGAAAGAACTGAAATAATTTTGGATGGCGGCAATGTAATCGCCGGGAATGACTGGGCAATCCTTACAGCACGAATATTCAGTGAGAATCCTGATATAGCTCCGGAATCAATGATTGAAATTATATGCAAGTTGCTTCAAGTAAAAAGAATTATTATTATTCCTGTGGCGCCCTATGATTTTACCGGACATGCCGATGGTGCTGTAAGATTTTATAAGGAAGATACGGTTCTGATAAATGACTATTCAAAAACAGAGAACAAGAAATATAGAGAATATGACTTGCATCTTAGAATGGCATTACATAATGCGGGGCTAAAATATCTGACAGTCCCGTGCTTACCGGATATAAACAAAAATAATACAAGCGCCTACGGGTTTTATATTAACTACTTACGAATTGGGAATACGATATTGCTGCCAACTTTTGAAAATGATGTTGAAGACGATTATGCCGTAGCGCGATTCAAAGAGCTGTTTGGGAATTTGGTATTTCCTGTTAAATCAAATGAAATTGCAGCTCAAGGCGGTGTTTTGAATTGTATAAGCTGGACATGTAAGCAATAATTTGGGACAAAGATATATAACTCGGAAAGTTTCAATCCACCACTGTGGACCAAATTGGAGGTGCCGGACGTATTGACCAGGTTCTGCTGAAATAATTTGACAGCCATTTAATAATAGTAATGATCAAATTAGGGCCGTCATTATAAAACGGTGTATACTGATCAACTTGAGCGGCGCGTCCTATTACTTTAAGTTAAAGTTCTTTTTCAGTTGCTCCAATAATCCAGCAGGATCAGCAATACCAACACCCATTTCTTTAAAAATTGCCTTATCAGGCAAATCATTTGTAATTGCGTTTACAAATTCCTGTATATGGTTTTTAATGGTTTCGGGCAAATCAAAAACACTTTCCGATTTAAGCATTAGCACTAAGCGAAACACATCGGCTTTATGTTTACGCAAGTGTTTTGAATCTTCATTCTTTCCCTGTGCAATTCTTTCAGCAATTTCCAGGCAGGCTTTAGCTTTCAGGCATATCAGGGCTTCTGTATTTGCTAAGTGTAATCCGTTTCCAATTGTGCTATGCTCTATCATGTAATTGTAATAATCATTGCTCAGCAAAATAGCAGACAGGCTGGAGAGATCGTCATCCACAGGTATAGGTGTAAGGTGTGCGCCTTCTTCAAGAATAATCACATCGGGTCTGCGAGAGAATAATTCAATCTGCATCGGAAACTCCTTATCTCCCGGTTTAATAAAGCGATAATATTTCCGTTCTTCGCCACCAACCTCCCGGCGCTCATAATTTGCTGTCTTTATAAATTCCCAGAAGCGTTTTACAAAGTCCGGATTTAGCGCTTCCACAATCAGGATAATATCAATATCCTTTGTAGCACGGGGTATTAACTCGGCATCGCTAATTATTATATCACAAGCAGTGCCGCCAATTATCACATAATTGTCGGAGAAATCCTTAAAGTATTCCCTGAATTTTTCTATTCCTCTTACCATATGTTATTTTCAATTATTTTTTCCAATGCCATTTCTGTTCTTTCATCCGGTATGTCTTTTAATGTTAGATATAATGACAGGGGATCAACTACCGGCTTATCATTCGGCACATCTCTTACTAATGCAAGAGGATCGTATTTCCAAACCTCCAGGCAGATATTGCCTTCATATTTATTCAGATTGACAAAAGCGCCATCTCGTTGCAATGTGTAAAACAGTTTTTTTTCTATCGCCCTGAAATGTTGCTTGCTTGGATTCATGTCAGAATATTCGGGAAGAGCTGAAGTGTTACAAAGAAGTAAAAATGGATTTCCGACTATCTGATCCACATAGACAGTTTTTATTATGGGGTTCAAGAAAAGTTTACGATGTTCAAGATCGTTCCACATTTCGGAAATGCCAAGATTAAATCGTAAGTATTTTTCTTTTTCTCCGACAATAGTGCAAATCTCATGATTCAATAAGTTTTCCGCAGCATAAGTTATCGCCATCTGAGTGTAGTTTAGTTTTAGTGCCAGTTCTTTAAAAGACATTTCCTCAATTCTGAGATTATCGCGCCGGTGTATAATTCTGTATAAGACAATAAACTGGGCGGATGGAAGCAGGGTTTCCTTTTTTGCAGCATTTTTGTTCATGCTAAAGTCTTCCCTCAGATCAATAAGGAAATCTGGAAGAAAAAGCTGTTTGCCCGGGACGATAAAGTTTATTCCCTTCTCCACCAGACGCCTTCTGTTCAAATATGTCATTTCGCTTGCTAACAGCACCACTTTTTTATTAAAAGCCTCCCTGATAATCTTAAAATGTATTTCCGTTTGCATAATACTGAACTCTTCAGGGTTGGGCTTTTCAACCAGTATAAAAGACTGGTTTAGCAAGGTCACTTCCATAAGGTTGTAGATCTTTCCGATAAAGTATGGCATCATTCCGAGTTCATCCCTTTTTATAGGCTTGTATTGGAGTTCTACGCCCAGTATCTCCAAAATGTATTTTTGCAATAGCTTCATATTTATCTCATGATAAAGTTAAAACTGTATGATAAAGTCAATCACTTTATTGTGCAAATATAGCTTTATTATACTGATTATCATTTATAAAAGTTTCAAAATGTTTATTATTATCAAAATCTTTATTTTCATTACTTCTTATATAACCAGGTTGGTTGGTACGTAAATTAGTACTACCAATTGTAAAATCATTCGTATTTGTATGATTGGGATATTCGGCGCGTCCGTATTAGTTTCAAATGGTGGTCAAAATAAAACGGCGTAGACTGATCAACTTGAGCGGCGTATCCAGGCATGTCCGTATATAAGTTCATTCTGATTAAAGGTATCATTTGAAAAAACTATTCAGCATCCTCACCATAAGCAGCATCAACCGGTTTAGATTCGGGAGAGCCTTTTTGTCTAAGCCAAATAGAAAGTAAAACTAAAGTTGCGACTGCAAGGAATTCACTCTGCCAGTTTTGGAATGACTCAAACCAAAACCGTGAATTGCTAAAATATTGAGAAGCCGTTGCCAAAGGCAAGTTTTTCATAAACTGCTCTTCATTAAAATTTTTCATACTTCCCCAAAAATGCATAAAAAATGAGCAAACGAATAAAATAATCAAAACAAGAGTAAGCGAATTGCTATATATCTTTAACCATAGTCCTCCTCTTTTTACAGGCCATGGTGCTTTGGGGTGTATCTTTGGTGCTCTGTCTACTGCTTCCTTTTTGTAAAGGCTTTTAGATTCTGAAGAACCCTTTTGTCTAAGATAAATTGTAAGAAAAACATAAAATGCCATCTGTAAGAATTCACTTTCCCAGTTTTCAAAAGTAGCCTGAATGAAATGACCGCTCTTTGCATATTCAATTATAGAAAGTGGTGGAAATCCATTTTCGTGTCTTTCCTCATCCATTGTTTTCATTCCAGCTATAAATTGACCAGCCCAAAAGACCAGCATTAAAGTAATTAATACTAAGCTTAAGCTATTTTTGTAGATGAAAGAATGTCTTACTTTCATTTCATTCTCTTTAACATAAATCCGTTTAAATAGGATTAAATTATTGCCCGATTTTGCGAACGAATAAGCCCCGATATTTTCAGCGGGGCATTGAATTCAACAGGCGATAGATAGGGTTGTATTATTAACCCTAAGAATATTTCCGTTTTATAAAAATCCGTTATTTTCCATGTTCAACAAAGTCAGAAACCGACTTTTTAACATCCGAGCATTTACAAGAAACGCAATCCAGAAATTCGTTGAACTTATCCTTTAACTCTTCTGCTAAATCTTCGCTCTTTCTTGATATGTTTTTTCGGGTTTTCAAACCCTTTTGGGGTGCGAATAAAACCCCTAACAATGCGCATGCAGCAACGCCACAAACAGCTGCACCTGCAATACTTAAGATTACTTTTCCTTTTTTCATAACTTTGCTTATTATAAATTGTTGCTACTATATGTACTCTCTTGCGAGACCTTGATATTTTCTGAAGCCAATAAATGGTAAGTGAGAACTTTTTGTCTAATTCTTGTGTGAATCACAAGGCATTGCCTCGCGATTAGAAGCAATACCTTGTGAAATACGCAAACCATTATAGGGCACCAATAATTTTGTGCAATTCCTCTTTGGTTTTACCAAGCTTGATTTGAAGCTTGCCTAGCATTTCATCTTTCTTGCCTTCGGCATACATCAGATCATCATCGGTTAAGGTTGCAAATTTCTGTTTGAGTTTGCCTTTTTGTTCGTTCCAGTTTCCTTTAATTTCTGTTGAATTCATTTTCTTGAAATTTATTTGTGAATGAATTTTCACGATACAAAGGTGAGTATACTTCACTCATAGCGCGTTACATAATTATATCTATTGCTTTCACAATTTACATATTACCTTTATCTATTAATGTTGTAATACTGTGGCGACCAAACATGTTTCAAATACTATAATCGGAATTGTGTCGCTGAATTTGCGAATCGCTGGAGGTGCCGGACGTATTGATCACCTTATGCCGAAATAATTTGACCACCAGTTATATTAGTAATGAAGGTATTGAGGTGGAAAATAAAACGGTGCAGACTGATCAACTTGAGCGGCGCGTCCACAACATCACCTCAAACATGTTGTGTAAAACCTCTATTGTTATGTTGTGCTACAACTCTATTATTATGCAAAAAATAATATAAAATTTTGTAATACAACGTATTCTAATAAAAACCAGGGTAATAACAGGCGTGGGCTGATATTTAAAATGAAAAGGGCAATCTGCCCTGATTAGATAAACAAAAGGATTTCGCTTTGGATAAATAATGTTCAGAAATATCTAAAAATATTTCACTCTTTTAGTCGGAAATGCCTGTATCTATTGTATCTTTGGAGTGAAGTAAAGAAGTTCATTTCAATACAAATTGAGGCAAATTTTAGAGGTTGCAAATTAGGTTGCAAAATCGTGCAGTCGTTCTGAAACTTGCTATAATAAAGGGACGCAGAAGGTGTTTCCCACACCCATTCTCTCCGCCAGCGGTATAACGCAAAATCACGCAAAACCCCGAAAATACTACACTTTCGGGGTTTTTCATTTTTCACCATGAAGCATAAATCGGCACAAAAGACACCTATTCCGTGGGATAAATCGTGACCTATTGCGATTTATGGGAATAGGTCACGTTTTTGTTTCGTTTTACCTGTTTTTCACGTTTTTGCGCTTTGTCAGGTGACCTCATGAGTTTAATTTTAACTTAATCAAACAGGAGGTAATTTTATGACAAGAACAATGATTTCTTTGCTGTTCATAATCAGAAAAAGCAAAGCGTTAAAAAATGGAGAAGTCCCTATTTATCTGCGCATGACAAGCCGAAAACAGTCGGTGGAAATTGCAATCGGACGGAAAATCAATCCGGAATTGTGGTCAGCTGAAATCGGAGGTGCTAAAGGTAATACCAAAGAAGCCCGGGATGTGAACGACCAGATCAGCGAAGTAAAGAATCAGCTAAGAGAACTAATGCGGCAGATGCGTGAGGATGGTGAGGAAATATCGCCACTGGCTCTAAAAAACAAATGGCTTGGAATTAACCCGGACGAAAAAACGATCCTGACCATTTTTCAGGAACATAATGATAAAGTGAAACAACTCGTTGGAAAGGACTTCGCAAATGGAACGAAACAACGCTATGAGGTTACTTTCCGGCATGTGAAGGAATTCATCAAATGGAAATACAAAAAGGAAGATCTACCGCTGAGCGGAATCAATCACGAATTTCTGACCGGCATGGAGTTCTATCTTAAGACTGTTCGCAAATGCGGTCACAATTCCTCAATTAAATACGTGAAGAACTTTAAAAAGATTGTCCGCATTGCACTGGCAAGCGGTTGGATTAAAGCAGATCCGTTTGTCAACTATAAAATGTCTCTGAGAAAAGTTGACCGGGGCTTTTTAACTGAGGAAGAATTGGCCGCCATTCAAAACAAGGACTTCCCTTGCGAAAGATTGCGCCAGGTTCGGGATATTTTTCTGGTCGGCTGTATGACCGGACTTGCATATTCTGATTTGAAAAAACTCACTCAGGACAACCTTGTCAAAGGTGACGATGGGAACCTGTGGATACATGTTAACCGCACAAAGACCGATAACCCAAGCCACATACCATTATTGCCCATCGCGGCTCAGATCATAGATAAGTACAGCAATCACCCCCATTGTATTGCCAAAAACGTTCTGTTGCCGGTTTCCTCCAATCAAAGACTCAATGGCTACCTTAAAGAGATAGCAGATGTTTGCGAAATTTCGAAAGTCCTGAGTACGCACATTGCACGGCATACTTTTGCCACTACGGTTACTCTTAATAATGATGTTCCAATTGAAAGCGTTTCGAAAATGTTAGGACACAGTTCTATTAATATGACCAAAGTATATGCCCGGCTTCTTGACAAAAAGGTAAGCAGTGACATGCAAAAGCTATTTGAGAAATACAGCAATTGACCAATAAGCCCCGGAAATTTGCCGGGGCTTTGTTTTTCTATGACGCAAATAATGGAATTAAGTGGAAAACGGAACAGAAAGAGCTAAGTCTGTGTTGTGACGCATTAACTTTGTAAAAAACTCGCTCCTATGCCCGGTCTTGTTAAAACCTTCCAGCAAATTGCTGATGAATACGGTGTTCATCGGAACACTCTGAGGATTTGGATAAAACCAATTCGTCCCCAACTCCAATTGAATAGACAACGCCTCTACTTGCTCCCATGGCAGGTTAAGCTAATCTGTGAATTTTTGAATGTGCCGGATTCTGCAAATAAGCATTGATCCCATTGTTTTATAATTCTTAAAACTATGCCGGGTAAAGTCAAATCGATGTCTGAAATAGCTCAGGAATACGGCGTCCACCGGAGCACTCTATACGACTGGATCAAGCCAATAAAAGCGAAATTGAAACTTAATCGAAAGGCATTAAAAGTCTGGCAAATTCAAATTATCTATGAGTTTTTGGATAGACCTTAACTTCAATAATCGATATGAAATCGAGGAAGTGATTTCTGTAATATCCCCAACAAATTTTACGAGGTGCAACTGTAGGAAACTGATCATCGGCAGTTTCCTCGATTAGCTGTTTTTATTTATTTATTTTCCATGCTGCCTGCGGCAACGCCAAACCTGATTATCTTTTTCATCCTTCCGAGATTGTAATGTTGGTTGGCATATAGGACGCATCGCCAGGCTCCGTTAGGACAGTATATTTCCTTTTACCATCAGAGTAGATAGCATGATTTTTAGTGCCATCCTTCCATTTTTTAATTATAGGTAGTAATATAATCACATCTAAACAATCTCTAAGAAATGACGCTGTGGCGTAAATACAAGGTTAGCGGTTATTAATTATATTTTTTTTAGTCAACAATACACCTTATATAGTTTCCATGTTTTTTATCATTTCCTTGAAGGCTTATTGATTCTCTATCATAAATTAAGAGACCTTCCCAGACACAGTCTTCATAGCTATGTTTGGAAACACTCCAAAAACAACAAAGTTCACCAATTGAGAGAAAATCTTCTGTACCCGTTAAAGGACATTTCGCCTCTATAAGATTCATATATCTGTGGATTCGGTAGCCACCTGGTAAAACGTTTAGCATACTTTTATTTGTACCATTACCATTTTCAATCCACCCATTAGAGCTTTTCATATATTTACCTGTATGTACCCCTAGTAATTCAACTAATCTGTTCCATTCTTCAATAGATGGTATATGGGTTCCTTCTGGTGCAAGCCCTCTTGGGTCATTAACCGCATACCAATTATATAGTATGCCATAGATTTTGCCATTTTCAAGATCGTTATTATAATAACACCAAACCGGTTTTCCCTCTTTACCTGCGGTATCCCATTCTTTCGTTGTTATTGCTTCTGGTATATCATCACCATTTCTAAACTTTGTTACATTCAAATTTTCTCCAAACCAAGTTTGTTCTTCAAGAATTATAGTTTTGTATGAATTCCCGTCAATATCAATAATGCTTTTTCCTTCTTTCGGCGTGATGTCAACAATTTCTTTTTGTTTTGATAATTTCTTTTGCACGGCTTCAATTCTTCTATAAGCCATACTGTTTTTTTCGTAGGAAGCTTCTTTCTCAATAGACTTATTGTAATTTGCCAATGCCTTGTCAAACTTATTTAATTCGTAATAGCAACTACCCATTAAACCATAGCATTGATAGTGCGGATATTCATTAACTAATGCTGTTAAATCAATTATTGCAGCTTCGTACTGTTGATTATAATATTTTCTCTCCGCCTCCTTATATTTTAATTCATAATTGGCAAGATTCTTTTTGAAAAGAAAATCAAGTATTCCCATTGTTGTTTTGTTTTAAGTTTTCTATATATTTCATTTGGTCTTTTCTAATGAGGAATGGAATAGTCATTATACCCATATGTATAAACAGTCCAATCCGATGTTGTCCATCTATAATTGTCCAATTGTTTTTGGTGATGTTTCTGATAATTGGAGGTATTAATTTATTACATTCTCTTATAAATTTTACCAATCCAACCATTTTATCATCCATCACAAATTTTTTGTAAAAATTTCCGTCATGGATATGACTCAACACTTTATCAATATCCAAAATAGCAATGTCATAATTATTTGGTATATCATCTGTTATCTCGGTCTTAAGTTGCATGATTGGCATTTCAGATAGTTTGTCGTGAAATATCACATTCGATTTATCAATAGATATTAAACTCATATTATTCTGCTATTTTTCGAAGGGTCTTTCATTAATTACCGCTAACGGTCGAGGCTTGCTATTCGGTGGGGCGAATCGAAACCGCTTCCTATCCTAATACACCAAAGGCAAATGAAAGAACTGCACTGTCATAAAACCCGGCTGCCCCTCTGATAGCAAGCCTTTGTAAGCGTTTCGTTAGTTTTATTCATCCTTTACACAACGAACTGAAAGACCGCTTGTCCTATCCCAATTTGCCTTATAAATAGCACTAGAGTTATTCTCCATGTGACGATGATAAGCACTCCAATCATCATCGACCTTTGAAGAAGTCCACCAGTTGCCAACACTTCCAATAGAGTTGAATGTCTTAGTATCAAAATTAAATATACCGCCAGGAAGGGCAGAGAACCCACTGCTATTTGTTGCGCCTTTATTAGTGGATATTCCGCACATAGTAGTCCACTCATTCCGCGGCAAACTGGTCCACCAA